>NZ_JBCIVJ010000008.1:0-218415 GCF_039409775.1 Phytobacter palmae
TGACACTAACGTCAGGTCTTCGCCATTAAGACGCAATGGCACTGGAGAAGCGCTATGACGTGAAATAGTGCTCAGCGCAGTGACAACGGTTTTTGCGGCATCCAGGTCAAAGGTCAAGTCAATATCGCTAATCAGGTAATCCGGCGCACGGTAGTCGTGGCGGTATTTGGCTTGTGGCTGTTGTGTCATAAAAAACCTTTAGCATCTTCTGTTTGGTTACGTCTCCAGTCTATTCCTGTTGCGTAAATCCCGCCACGCAGAATGTTCATCTTTTCAGGGAGAAAAGCTCACTATGCTACATTTTAATAACATGCGGCACGAAATGCCCTCGACCCGTTTTGCGCGATATGGTGTGATCGGGGTTCAATAAATCAATAAACAAGGTATACTCCAGCGGTTTTCACCTGCTTTGTTTATTGTACTAAACGCTCCTGTGAGAGGATGCTACGGCGCACCATGACACGACTCGCTCCCCCTGCTCTGCAGACGCTGCTGGATACTGATGCCTACAAATTGCATATGCAACAGGCGGTGTTCCATCATTATTACGATGTGCATGTAACAGCGGAATTTCGCTGCCGCGGCGACGACCTTCTCGGTATTTATGCCAACGCAATTCGCGAAGAAGTTGACGCAATGCAACATCTGCGCCTGCAGGAAGATGAATACCAGTGGCTGTCCGGCCTCCCCTTCTTCAAAGCGGATTATCTGCAGTGGTTGCGTAACTTCCGTTATGACCCGTCGCAAGTGACTGTCACAAATGACAATGGCAAGTTGAACATTCGCATGTCCGGGCCATGGCGCGAAGTCATTATGTGGGAAGTGCCGCTACTGGCAGTGATTAGCGAGCTGGTGCATCGCTGTCGCTCCGGGCACGTGGGTGTTCAGCAGGCCCTGCTGCATCTTGAAACAAAACTGGCGGATTTTGCTAACCGCACCGCAGAGCTGGATATGTCAGGCTTCCGTCTGATGGATTTCGGCACACGCCGCCGTTTTTCACGCGATGTGCAGTACGCTATCGTTGCGCGCCTCAAGCAAGAACCCTGGTTTATTGGCACCAGTAATTACGATCTTGCGCGTCGTCTGTCGCTCACGCCGATGGGGACTCAGGCCCATGAATGGTTCCAGGCGCACCAGCAAATCAGCCCGGATCTGGCTACCAGTCAGCGTGCCGCACTCGCCGCGTGGCTGGAAGAGTACCCGGAGCAACTCGGTATTGCCCTGACAGACTGTATCACCATGGATGCCTTTCTGCGCGATTTCGGACCGGTATTTGCACAACGCTACCAGGGTCTGCGTCATGATTCTGGCGACCCGGTGGAATGGGGCGAAAAAGCCATCGCCCATTATGAAAAGCTTGGTATTGATCCGCTGTCAAAGACACTGATTTTTTCTGACAATCTGGATTTGAATAAGGCGCTGGATCTCTATAGCCACTTTGCCTCCCGCATCAAGCTGGGCTTCGGTATTGGTACGCGGCTGACCTGCGATATTCCGCATGTAAAACCGTTAAATATCGTGATTAAGCTGGTTGAGTGTAACGGCAAACCGGTGGCAAAGTTGTCTGACAGCCCCGGCAAAACGATTTGCCACGATAAAGCCTTTGTGCGCGCGTTGCGCAAAGCATTTGACCTGCCGCAGGTCAAAAAGGCCAGTTAATCACCGCCAGAAATATCAAAAAGCGTCCCCCATCGGGACGCTTTTTATTCGCGATGAGTGTTTGCGATTTAACCGCATATATAAAGCTATCCCGCGAGCTGTTTTACACCCCGGCGCTCACTATCTCAGCGCTGGCAAAAGATTAATTTCCGAAATACTCCTTTTCGCTGCGAATTCTACTTGTCTGATGGCGCTCGCCAGGTAACATAGGTATCCCCCCTTTGTGGGCGGACAAACGATGATCTTTTCCAGACAATTTACAGAGAGAATATTATGAGCGTTGTGCCTGTAGCCGACGTACTCCAGGGCCGTGTTACCGTTGACCAAGAAGTCACCGTGCGCGGATGGGTACGTACCCGCCGAGATTCAAAAGCTGGCATCTCCTTCCTCGCCGTTTATGACGGTTCCTGCTTTGATCCTGTACAGGCTGTTATTAATAATTCTCTGCCCAATTACAATGAAGAAGTTCTTCGCCTGACCACCGGCTGCTCCGTTGTTGTTACTGGCAAAGTGGTGGAATCGCCTGGCGAAGGCCAGAGCTTCGAGCTGCAGGCGACTCAGGTCGAAGTCACCGGCTGGGTTGAAGACCCGGACACTTATCCGATGGCGGCGAAACGCCACAGCATCGAGTATTTGCGTGAAGTGGCGCACCTGCGTCCGCGCACCAACCTGATCGGCGCAGTCGCCCGTGTTCGTCATACGCTGGCGCAGGCCCTACACCGCTTCTTTGATGAACAGGGTTTCTTCTGGGTTTCCACGCCGCTGATTACCGCATCTGACACCGAAGGCGCCGGTGAAATGTTCCGTGTTTCCACGCTGGATTTGGAAAACCTGCCGCGTAACGATCAGGGCAAAGTCGATTTTGACAAAGATTTCTTTGGCAAAGAGTCCTTCCTGACCGTATCTGGCCAGTTGAATGGCGAAACCTATGCCTGCGCGCTGTCCAAAATCTACACCTTTGGCCCGACGTTCCGCGCGGAAAACTCCAACACCAGCCGTCACCTTGCCGAATTCTGGATGCTGGAGCCAGAAGTGGCATTTGCCGATCTGGAAGATAATGCTCGTCTGGCAGAAGCGATGCTGAAATATGCTTTCAACGCAGTTCTGACTGAGCGTATGGATGACATGAAGTTCTTCGCTGAACGTGTAGATAAAGACGCGATTGCTCGTCTGGAGCGTTTTGTTGCGGCTGACTTTGCGCAGGTGGACTACACCGATGCCGTGACCATCCTCGAAAACTGCGGTGAAAAATTTGAAAATCCGGTTTACTGGGGTGTTGACCTCTCTTCCGAGCATGAGCGCTATCTGGCCGAGAAACACTTTAAAGCACCGGTCGTGGTGAAAAACTACCCGAAAGACATTAAGGCTTTCTATATGCGCCTTAATGATGACGGAAAAACCGTTGCTGCTATGGACGTTCTGGCGCCTGGCATTGGTGAAATCATCGGCGGCTCTCAGCGTGAAGAGCGTCTGGATGTGCTGGATGCGCGTATGGCTGAAATGGGTCTTAATAAAGAAGACTACTGGTGGTATCGCGATCTGCGTCGTTATGGCACTGTTCCGCACTCAGGTTTCGGCCTGGGCTTTGAACGCCTGATCGCTTACGTGACCGGTGTGCAGAACGTACGTGATGTTATCCCGTTCCCTCGCACCCCCCGCAGTGCTACGTTCTAATAAAAAAAGCCAGCGGTTGCTGGCTTTTTTTATACTCTTCATTATTTCTTTGTTCTTGCCGGGCTGACCCGGCTTGCCCTTCTGGTCATTACCGGGCGAGATCGTACTGAAATATTCCTGAACAAAAAATAATCCACACCTCTCTTGTGGATTAGTTTTTCCTCATCTCATAGCACGTCTGGATAAAAATCACACAGCACTCCGGACGGCTAAAATGGCTGCGAAGAAAAAGTAAGATGAGAATGATTCCTGTACAAGATTTACCCTTATCTTAATTAAATATAAGCAATTCATATATATAGTTATGGGGTCGCTGTTTTTGACAACAATCAGCCCTGAATTTTGAGGTGGTTCACAAAGTTCCTAAAAATACATAAATTCTTACACATAATTGCTTTTTGTAACCTCTTTAAGACATTTGTAGCACTTTCAGGCTAGCGAAACGATTATATGAATGGAAAGATGCCTTTCAGACACAGAAAGACACCAAACTCTCATCAATAGTTCCGTAAATTTTTATTGACGGAATTTATTGGCGGCAGTGGCAGGTGTACAAAAAAACCAATGAGGGTAATAAATAATGATGAAGCGCAATATCCTGGCAGTGGTTATCCCTGCCCTGCTGGTAGCTGGTGCAGCTAACGCTGCAGAAGTTTACAACAAAAACGGCAACAAACTGGACCTGTACGGTAAAGTTGTTGGTGAGCACGACTTCGTGACCTCTGGTGACAACACCAATAGCAACGACAACACCTACGCTCAGATTGGTTTCAAAGGCGAAACTCAGATCAACAGCGATGTAACCGGTTACGGTCAGTGGGAATACCGTGCGCTGGCAAGCGATGCAGAAGGTTCACAGGGTACCCGTAACCGTCTGGCTTTTGCTGGTATCAAAGTTAACAACGTAGGTTCTCTGGATTACGGTCGTAACTACGGTATCGTCTACGACGTAGAATCTTACACCGACGTTGCCCCATCTTTCTCTGGCATGACCTGGGCTAACTACTCTGATAACTTCATGACTGGCCGTACTACTGGCGTCCTGACCTACCGTAACAGCGACTTCTTCGGTCTGGTTGATGGCCTGAGCATGGGTATCCAGTACCAGGGTAAAAACGAACGTAACGACGCCAGAACCTCTAATGGCGACGGCGTTGGTTACTCTCTGGGTTACTCCTTCGCAGAAGGCTTTAGCTTAATCGGCGCTTACAGCAACTCTGACCGTACTGACCTGCAGACTACAGACGGTAAAGGTGAGAAAGCAGAAGCATGGGCTGTGGGTGCGAAATACGACGCAAACAACATCTACCTGGCAACTGTTTACGCTGAAACCCGCAACATGACTCGCGAAGCTGACGGTTCTTTTGCTAACAAAACTCAGAACTTTGAAGCAATGGCTCAGTACCAGTTCGACTTCGGTCTGCGTCCGTCCCTGTCCTACGTTCAGTCTAAAGGCAAGGACCTGGCTGCACGTGGTACCTTCACTGGCGGCGATGAAGATCTGCAGAAATATGTTGAAATCGGTGCGTACTACTACTTCAACAAAAACTTCAACATCTATGTTGACTACCAGCTGAACCTGATCGACAAGAGCAACTACAGCGACAGCGTTGGTATCGTGAATGGTCGTGATGACCAGGTTGCGATGGCTGTAACTTACCAGTTCTAATCAGCACACCTCGTTATTATATGCGTGAAAAACAGGGCCCCGGCCCTGTTTTTTTATTGACTCGCCGCCAAAGATACTGACTTCTAAAAAGACGCACGCTTTTTATCGCAAACGGTTGGCAATTGTCACATCAACCGTTAACCTGATAGCGGATCTCCCTTCTGTCATCATAATGGAACCTCGTCATGTTTGAGAATATTACCGCTGCCCCTGCTGACCCTATTCTGGGTTTGGCCGATCTGTTTCGCGCCGATGAACGTCCTGGCAAAATCAACCTTGGTATTGGCGTCTATAAAGACGAAACCGGGAAAACACCGGTACTGACCAGCGTTAAAAAAGCGGAGCAGTATCTGCTGGAAAACGAAAACACAAAAAATTACCTCGGCATCGACGGTATTCCTGAGTTTGGTCGTTGCACGCAGGAACTGCTGTTTGGCAAAGGCAGCGCGATTATTAATGACAAACGTGCGCGCACTGCGCAGACCCCGGGCGGTACGGGTGGCCTGCGAGTTGCCGCTGATTTTCTGGCGAAAAATACCTCAGCAAAACGTATTTGGGTAAGTAATCCAAGCTGGCCGAACCATAAAGGCGTGTTTAACTCCGCCGGCCTCGAGGTGTGTGATTACGCTTACTATGACGCGCAAAACCATGCGCTGGATTTCGACGGCATGGTAGCAAGCCTCGAAGCGGCGCAAGCGGGTGATATCGTGCTCTTCCACGGTTGCTGCCATAATCCGACCGGTATCGATCCAACGCTTGAGCAGTGGGAGACGCTGGCCAAATTATCCATTGAAAAAGGCTGGCTGCCACTGTTCGATTTTGCCTATCAGGGTTTCGCTCGCGGTCTGGAAGAAGACGCAGAAGGTCTGCGCGCCTTTGCTGCGCTGCATAAAGAATTGATCATCGCCAGCTCTTACTCGAAAAACTTTGGTCTGTACAACGAGCGCGTCGGCGCCTGTACGCTGGTGGCCGCGGATCAGGAAACAGTGGACCGTGCATTTAGCCAGATGAAGTCGACTATCCGCGCTAACTACTCTAACCCGCCGGCTCACGGTGCGTCCGTAGTTGCAACGATCCTGAGCAATGAGGCGCTGCGCGCCATCTGGGAACAAGAATTGACTGACATGCGCCAGCGCATTCAGCGTATGCGTTTGCTGTTTGTGAATACCCTGCAGGAAAAAGGGGCGGATCGCGATTTCAGCTTTATCACCCGCCAGAACGGGATGTTCTCTTTCAGTGGCCTGACCAAAGAGCAGGTGCTACGTCTGCGCGAAGAGTTCGCTATCTACGCGGTTGCATCTGGACGTATTAACGTTGCGGGTATGACGCCGGATAACATGTCCCCGTTATGTGAAGCTATCGTCGCGGTGTTATAAACAACAATCGAAATAAAAAAGGTCGCATCTGCTACCTTTTTTGTTTTACCAGACCGGCAGTTCATCCTGCAGGAAAGGATTATGTAGCCGCTCGTTGCCAAGGGTGGACATCGGGCCGTGACCAGGGATGAAGGTTACATCATCTCCCAGCGGCAGCAGTTTCGTTTTGATAGCATCAATCAGCTGCCCGTGATTGCCTTTCGGGAAATCACTGCGCCCTACGCCGCCTTTAAAAATAACGTCGCCGGACACCAGCAGCCGGGCTTGCGCATCAAAGAAAACCACGTGACCTGGGGTATGACCGGGACAGTGCAAAACGTCCAGCGTCACATTACCTACGCTCACTGTATCGCCTTCATTTAACCAGCGATCCGGCGTCAGCGGCAGGCAGTCATCCAGGCCAAACATGCGGCTTTGAGCAGGCAGCCCTTGCAGCCAGAACTCATCTTCTTTTTCCGGGCCAATCACTGGCACGCCATAGTGCTGCGCCAGCTCAGCAGCTGCGCCAACATGGTCCAGATGACCATGCGTAAGCAGGATTTGCGTTAACGTCACGCCGGAGGCTTCAACTTCCTGTTTGATGCGTTCAGCATCCCCACCGGGATCCACTATTGCTGCCAGCCGGGTTTGCTCACACCAGACTAACGAGCAGTTCTGGGAGAAGGCGGTAACCGGAATAATACGATAGTTCATACTGCTCCTGTCTCTTTTAACTGAGTTTTACCAGTGCCTTAGCGGCCCGGTATCAATATGCACAAAGTTGCTGCTGGGGTAATATCCTACACCACCTGCACGCAGAGATAACGCAGCTTTGCGAATATTGCTCAGAGAAATCCCTTCGATGTGAAAATCCATTGCCTGCCCTTTGGTGTGGTAGCTCTTTTTGGCTACCCCAGAACTGTGAGCCCGGAGTTCGTTATTCGTGTCGACAGAACGGTATCCCGAAATCAATTGCACGGGTTTGCTTGTTCCTAACAAACCTTGCAGGCGATAAAGTTGATCAAACAGTTTTGGATCGATGGTTTTAATTTTATTCGCGCGATAGTCACGGAAAAAATGATTGAGTTTTGCTAATTCATCCTGAATATAGCCCCGGCCATCGAAAAACTGCGCCTTAATTGTCTCTCCAGTATGGAGATTATTCAGCGTTAAAATACGCGGACGTGGGGTGGAAAGGGTTGCAAATGCTTGTTGAGGTAAGATGGCTGCACCAAGGGCAATACCACCTAACGCCAACAATTTGCGGCGATTAGCGTCAAATTTGTCCATGATAATCAGGTCTGCAAGATAACAAAGTGATCGTAATTTATGCACTTTTATTGCGCACGAGAGGCACCTTACCGGGCAAAAACGTCTGCGTCAAGGTTGCTCAACCCCAGCAAAGACGGGCCTTACAGCAGATCCGGCCCGTTTTCGCTAAATATTACGACAATGTTATTTCCCGAACTGCTTCATTTACCTGATTAATTGTTCGGCTTTCGCCAGAATTTGTGCACCAGATCGCGCAGTCAGATCATAATTGTAAATATCTGTACGATATTGAGTACGTCCGTCTTCACCAACGAATGCGGTCAAATAATAAAGATTCACCGGTATATTTTGACGGATATTAACGTAACGGGTATCTCCTTGTTTTAAGGTATCGGAAATCCGCGTATCGTTCCACCCCGCATCCTGTAATAGCATATTGGCAAGCTCAGCGGCTTTATTCACCCTCACACAGCCTGAACTCAACGCTCGCGCCTCTTTCTGGAAAAGATTATGGTTAGGCGTGTCATGTAGATAGATAGCGTCAGAACTCGGCATATTGAACTTATAGCGACCCAGGGAGTTTTGCGCGCCCGGAGCCTGCTGGAAGCGGAAAGGCAGATTCGACGGCGTGATTGTTGCCCAGTCCACCATCGTCGGATCAATCGCCTCTTTACTGTTCCAGCCGCGTAGCACGGTATAGCCGTGGCGTTCGAGATAGCCGGGGTCATTCCACACTTTCGGTAAAATATCTTTGCGCGCCAGCGTCGGCGGAACATTCCACGGCGGATTAACCACCACGTTGTTTAGCGCGCTGCTCATCATCGGGGTTTTGCGATCCGGTCGTCCAACAATTACGCGGGACGCCAGCACCTGGCTGCCGTTCAGATAATAGACCAGCGAATATTCCGGGATGTTAACCATAATTCCTGTGGAGAGTTTACCCGGCAGCAAACGCAGACGCTGGATATTAAGCGCCAGAACCCCGGCACGCTGGGCAGGGGTTACATTGAGCCAGTCTCGCGTCGACTGCCCTATCACTCCGTCGGCATGCAACCCCTGAGCAGACTGGAAGCGTTTGACTGCGGCAACTAACTGACGATCGTAGTCGCTGCTGACTGAACCAGCAGGTCTCGCTTTTTTACTCAACTGCGCGGTTGTTGCTCGTGCCGTATCAACCGGGATGGCAGAAGGGCTGACAACGCTGCTTGTTGCGTCATCCCCAGGCAGCGCGATTTTCGGTGCATCATCCATCATACCGCTACGCTGCAGGATTTCACGCAACGCCGGGACATCCCTGCTCTTCTGTCCGGGGCGCAGTGAAACGGTACTGGTCAGCTGTGGCCACGGTGAATTGTCTGCCACCAGGGCTAACAAAGACTGATGCATCGCCGCATACTGCGGGTGATGAGGTGCAAGGGTATCGATAAATTGCGGCAGGTTGCCCTTATCTAATGCTAACTGCCACTGATTAATGACCGACAGCGGCGGTGTCTCCAGCGTGTAAGGTTTACTGCTGTAGAGCCAGTGGCTGCCTTTCACCGGAATACCGGCGACAAAATGCAGATACCCCATCATGGCGTCCGATAGCACCACATCTCGTGCCATACCGGAGACATTCGGATCGGTCAGTAACTCAACCCAGGTGTTGAATTGCGGCTGAAAACCGGCAATCGCAACTTCGGCGAGTTGTTGCTGGAAAGCCTGAACTGCCTCACGGTTATCCCACATCGGCTTCATAGCACGCGCGGCATACAACGCGGAGAGCGAATCCATGTAGACGGGAGTCCAGTTAGCAGGCAGCAGTGCCTGCAACGCAACACGCGCATTAGCAGGCGCATCTGCTGTCGGATAAGGCTGCAAGCCCGCCATCATTGCCGTTGCAGGCGACTGTTCCAGTGGTTGCGATAAAGCCGTGGGTTGATCGCCCTGAGTGGCGGAACTGTCAACCGGTATCACCTCAGGCTCGTCGGCCTGAGCGCTAAACAGCGGAGCAAATGCGAATGCCAGACATAAACTTAATGTCGACATCCGACGACCATATGATTTCTTAAGCAACATCCCTTGCCCCCTGTTTCTTCATTACACTCACAAAACTCTTTCTATCAGTATATAAAGACAAAAAAGCATTTGCCTTGCCAAATGTAAAGAAGTTTAAAGAAAGGCCGATCTCCGCGCCAGGCGTTTCAGAAAAGAAAAAGGGCGACATCTCTGCCGCCCTCATTGTTTAGGTGAACAGTTAAGAAGCGTCTGCCGTACCGGGTAATGTCTCTGGTAATTGAGCCGCGAAACCACGCAGACCCACAACGTGAACATGCTCGTGGTTCTGAAAGACTTTACGCACCAGTTTATAGGTAGTGCCTTTTTCCGGACTGATGTTCTCCGGTGCTGCAATAATCAATTGCATTTCAAGGCGTTCGCAGAGTTCAAACAGTGTCGCGATGGATCGGGCATCCAGGCGTGCGGCCTCGTCGAGGAACAACAGGCGACATGGCGAAATATCTTTACCACGCAGACGTCGCGCCTCATCTTCCCAGCTCTGGACGACCATGACCAGGATAGACATCCCTGTACCGATGGCCTCACCGGTCGACAGCGCCCCGGATTCTGCACGTAGCCAGCCATCCGAACCGCGATTGACCTCTACTTCCATCTCCAGATAGTTGCGGTAATCAAGCAGCTCTTCGCCAATTGTTTGCGGCGTACGCTGACCCAGATCGATTTGCGGGTTCAGGCGTTGATACAGTTTCGCCAGCGCTTCTGAGAAGGTCAGGCGATTGCTGTTAAACAGGTCCTGATGCTGCTCATGCTGCTCAGACAGCACCGTCAACAACATGGCATGGGTTTCCCGCACGTTAACATTCAAACGGACGCTGTGTACCTGACCGAAGGAGACATTCTGCAGCCCCTGATTAAGTTGACGAATACGGTTCTGCTCGCGCTGAATTGTTTTGCGAATGATATTCGCCACACTACGGGAGCTGATCGCCAGTTTCTGCTCGCGGGAGGTCAACTCTTCCGTCAATCGGCTGAGCTCAATCTCCATCTGTTCGATGGCCTCAACCGGATCGTCAGTACGAATAATATCCTGACGGATACGCTCGCGCAGATGTTGGTAGACCGCAACAAAGAACTGAATCTTGCGTTCCGGGCGTTTCGGATCTTCCGACATACGCAGCACATCGCGCAGATGTTCATTGTCCGCCACGGCGAGACGCAATGCACCTAACGCCTTATCCGACATGGAGCGCAATTCGTCTGCAGAAAGATAAGCCAGTTCACGACGATGCAAACGACGTTCTACGCCGTTATCTTTAACCATTCGCATCACCGCACACCAGCCAGCTTTCGCCGTGGCGACCTGTTCGCGCATCTCGTGATAATCACGTTCCAGGCGACGCAGCGCACGCGTCAGGTTATCCATTTCCGCTTCGCAGAAGGTCAGCGCTTTTTCCAGTTGATTGCGACGAGCGCGATTGCCTGACAACTGAGCATGCAACTCGTCACGACGAATACGCGCGCGCTCCTCAGCGCCACTGTCTGCCCGGACGCCAATTTCCTGCAGCTCTTTTTGCAGGTCGTTGAGCAGCTCTTTTTTGGTATCAAACGAGCTTTTCAGTGATGCCAATACCTGATTGTACTGACTAAGCTGGGCAGCATGGCTACGCAGCGCCTCACGTGTACGGCTGCGTTCACGTTCTGCCTGCTCAAGCCGTTGACGCAGCTTCTCGTTAAGATCGTTATTCCCGCTGAGCATTTCCGCAGAGTCGGAATAGCTAAAATGCGCCCGGCGTTGCACAACTTCGGTGAGCGCAAATGCCTGCTGACGTGCTTCACGCTGCACTTGCTGGGAATACGCATAATCTTCTTTCAGTTGTTCATACTGTTCCGGATCGTTTTGTAGAACAGAGACGATCGGCTCCAGTTTCGCCAGATGGTTACCAAACTGCTGAATAAAGCGCACGGCTTCCTGCGCTTCGTCCAGACGCTCCTGGATTTCATCAACGCGATCGGCCAGGGTTTCGTCCGCCAGAAGACTCAGGCGTGGCAGCAGGCGGTTAAGCTGAGCAAACCCCTCTTTCGCCTGCTCGAACTGCATGCGGTTTTGCTGGTTGTCATTCTCATGATTGCTCAGCGCACGCTCCAGTTCTCCGCGGCGACCACTGAGAGTGCGAATTTCGGCTTCCGGGTCTGAATCAAACGCGACGGCGAGATGACTGCCGATGAAACGGCTGAAGGCCTGATGCAGGCGCTGCGTTTTCTGCACGTCGAATGATAATGTAGCAAAGCGCTCGGCAAGCTCTTCACGCTCAGCGTGGAGTCCTTCAATACGGCTTTCACGTGCAGCGCGACCAAACAGCGGCACCGACGGGAAACGGGAATAGCGCCACTGGCGATCGGCTATCTTAACCACCACCGCTTTTTCCAGCTCATCGACGCTGAACACGCTGTCATCAAAAGATTGCGGATCCCCTTCAATCAGATAGAGGTCTTCCGGACAATCTTCCAGCCCTTCAAGCTGTTCTGAAATAAGGGAGAGGTCCGGGACAACGATGGCGTGACGTGATGGGCCATACAACGCGGAAAAATAGGGCGCATCATCAAGACTAACGTCATCGTAAATTTCTGAGAGCAGCACACCGCCAAAACGTTCTGCCAGCGTATTCAGGCGCCCGTCTTCGGAGCCACCCGGCTGACTCAGACGTTCGATTTCTTCATCCACGGCACGCTTGCGCGCCCCGACTTCATCGCGCTCAACGATAGCTTCGCGTTCACGCTCCAGCAATTGTTGCAGGTACTCTGTCACTTGCTGGCCGGATTCAAATTGTTCGCCGCTCTGCTCACATAACTGAGCCAGGCTGCTTTGCGCTGCCAGCCAAATCGGTGCGCGCCGGGTCAATGTTTGAATTCGGGTTTGCAGCTGCTCCAGCTCCTGGCGCAGCGCCAGACGCTGCTCACCGGCCATTGCCACATTCTCGGAAAGCGAGGCGATTTGCGCCTCCAGCTCATGATGCAGAGACTCAAGCTCGTCGACGTCATACTGTTTATTCTGCCGTTTGCAGAATTCCGCCAGCATACGTTCAGCATCCTGTTGCTCACGCAGACGTTGCTCCAGTTCGTTCAGACGCGCGCGCAGCGATGGCGCCTGTTCCGCCAGATGGCGCTGGTTTACCCCTTCACGTAAAAGATCACGAGCGACCTCCCAGGCTTCATCACGGGCCAGTGGACCGTTGATTGCCACGACCAACTGGTAAGCTTGTTCAAACTGGCTGTGCGCGGTTTGCGCTACGCTCATACGTTGGTCAAGCGACAGGAGTTTTTCTGTGGCTTCTCGTTCTTTCGCCTGGAAAGTTTCCAGCCATTCGTCCGCCGTTTCTGCCGTCAGGTCTGGTAACTGGCAGAGTTCTTTTGCACGCTGTAACGCCTGTAGCGCCTGGTTGTACTGGATCGCGCGGGTTTGCTGCACATCCAGAGCCTGCTGGTAGTCCGCAAGCTGGTTTTTCAGCTCATCCACTTCCAGTTCAGCGGCCTCAGCGCGCGCTTCGTTCTCTTCCTGCTGATCGGTGGCTTCGGCCACGACTTCATTTTGTTCTTCAAGGCGGATTTGCAGTTCGTCCAGATCCGCCTCGTAGCGCTCAATTTTTTCTTGCTGGCGAAGCGCAGTCTGCACCAGGTTCAGATGATCGCTGGCGGCCTGATAGTCAGCCTCCAGATCACCTTCTGCGCCAGTGTGTTCTGCCAGTTCACGTGCCATATCGACATGTTTGTATTGTTCAGCCGCCAGCTTTTGCCGCGAACTGAACAGATCACGTCGGAATGTCAGCGCCTGATCGAGATGAATACGCCGTTCGTTGGCATGGCGCATGTAATCTGCCGCCACATAGTTGGTCGCTTCACTGATCAAATGCTTGAACAGATCGCGATCTGACTGGGTAACGCGAATCGCTTCCAGCGTCATACGGTTTTCGCGCAGTGCCGCTTCCATATCCTGGAAAGCTTTACGTACGCCGCTATTTTCCGGCAAGAGATAGTCGCGCAGGGAACGGGTGATCGCGCTGGAGATACCACCATACAACGACGCTTCGATAAGGCGGTAGAATTTGCTACGGTCAGATGCTGAGCGCAAGCGGCGTGCCACGATGCCCAAATCGAACATCAAAGAGTGATAATCGGTGATGGAGTTGAACTGCTTAAACTGCACCCCTTCCATCGTCTCCAGCTTCTCCTTCACTTCCTGCAGCGGCAGCACGCGCGCCTGTCGCTCGTTGAGCGTTTCTGTCAGCAGTTGCGTCGGTTGAACCGCTGTAGGCAGCCCCTGAATAGCGAACGGTTTGATGTCGACCTTACGATCACGACCCGCTATCTGTTGCAGGCGCACCCCCACCAGCACGCGCTGATGGCGAGAGTTGATCACATCCAGAACGGAGTAGCAGACCCCGGCTTTCAGCTTACCGTGCAGACCTTTGTCACGAGAGCCGGACGTCGCGCCAGCCTCAGTGGTGTTACGGAAATGCAGTAGTGTTAAGTCCGGGATAAGCGCGGTGACGAACGCCGCCATGGTGGTGGATTTACCAGCACCATTACCCCCGGACAATGTGGTAACCAGTTCGTCCAGGTCAAACGTACGGGCAAAAAAACCGTTCCAGTTAATCAGCGTCAGTGAGCGAAATTTACCGCGATCAATCATTATTCTTCCTCTCCACTTTCCGGCTGATTCTCTTCATTCTCATCATTGAGTTGCAGGTGATTTTCAACAGGCATGGCTTCACCGTCGCGGATCAAACGCCGTTGGGCTTCACGTGCATCATCCCCGGTACGCACATCCGCGCCGAAGCGGAAAACAGACTCGGTAATACGAAACTTGCTGCTGTCGTTACCCATAAACCAAATCATGCCAAGCCGACGCAGGCGGTTCAGTGAGGAACGCACTTTTTCCTGTAATTTTTGGCGATCCAGGTCAGAACCTGTTGAGCGGTTATTCACCAGTTTCAACAGTTTGGTTTCATCCGCCAGCGTCATCAGCTCGTCATACAGCTCCTGCTGAGTGAAAATGCCTTCATTGGCCAGACGTTCCGGGCTGAGATAGAGGTAACAAAGGATTTTGCCGACCATCATATCCAGTTCAGACAGCACCGAACGCGGAATAAGTGTCGTTGAGCGTGGGCGCAGGTAGAAGAAACCTTCCGGCGCACGGATTAACTCAACGTTGTAACGTCCGTAAAACTCCTCCAGAAACTCCTGGAAATCCATTAAGAAGGCGTGGTTATCCAGCTCATCAAGCCCAATGTGACGACCTGAGCGCAGCGCGCTGTCGAGTGCAGGAAAGAGTGGATTAGCCAGCGCCTGGGCCAATTTGATCGGCATCACTTGTTCAATATTTGTCAATGACATGCGCCTGTACCTTGGCTCCGTAATCATTAATCGGCTGCCATTTTGCTGGCAGGCCGGTGAAATCTGCTTGCGCTACGCCGAGGCGTACCGCCTGATCAATGACGATCCGCGCGATATCAAAATGCCGCGCGCGCGGGTATCGCGCCAGATATTCGCGTACAACCAGCCCAAGATCCAGTGGAGCTTGTCTGGTTTTATAGATCGCCAGTTGTTCTTCGATCATGGCCGCAAGTTGTTCGCGAATTTCGTTGAACTCTTCGTATTCCAGGTCAGGTGGAAGCTCACCTGTTACCTCGGCATCGCTCAACGCAATCTCTTCATCACGCATATCCAGCAGCCTGTCGGCGTTGGCGTAGGTTAGCGCCCAGGGTGAATCGAAGAAGGTCTGGACTGACTGGCGTAAGCGCTGGGCAAATACACGGTTTTTATCCATATCGATAGCGGTACGAATAAACTTGTGTACGTGGCGATCATAGCCAATCCATAAATCGATCGCCTGCTGTCCCCAGCTGACGATACGGTCCAGCTTGCTCTGTAAATCAAAAACCAGTCGGTCAACAAACTCCAGATCGTTATGCGCAAGCGTCGCGTCCTGGATACGCAGCAAGTTTGCCTGCAGCTTATCCCCTGCTGCCTCCAGCGTATCCTGTAATTCACGCAGCGTACCGGAGGTTTCGGAGAGTAAGAGTTCACAACTCGAAATAGCCGCGCGCCAGTCTTTATTCAATAACTGCGCGATATCATCTTTAACTAACTGCTGCTGCTCATCCATCACACGCTGGGTGAGATCGATGCTGTCGAAAATTTCAGCCACCGAGTATTTCAAGGGCGCATAGACATTACGATGCCAGTGGAATTCATCCCCACCTTCATCTGCGGCATCAGCAGCACGTTTCAGCTCTCCCGCCACGATAGATAACTGCATGGACAGACGTAGCGTTGAAAACTCGCGCTGGCGAATATAGTAATCGGTAATACCAATTCCAAGCGGCGTCAGACGATAAATGGCATTACCATCAGCCTGTTCGCTGGTAAAACGGTTTAACAGGCGCTGACGGACCATATCGTTTATGGCATTGTTCGCGCGCTGAGCAACGGTTTCTCCGCTTTGTTCAAATGCATCGCTGACGTGGCGAAACGCATCAACAAGCTCTCCTTCGCTCATTTCGCCATCCAGGCGTTCACCGTTCAGCGTGGCAACCGCCAGCAAAAACGACAGTCTGTCTACCGGAAGCGTGATAGAGAAATCGTTTTTCCTGGCCCAGGCAACCAGTTCGGGAACTGTCTGGGAAAATTCACTCATCGTTCATCCTTTCATCTCTCTGCGGCTTGAGCGCGGTCACATGGATATAACGCCCCAGGCTGATATACGGCTCCTGACGACAATATTGCGTTTCAAGTTCAAGCAAGGAGTCAAAACAGTCACGTTGTTGGTGTTTTTCGCGCAGGTAATCGTGAAAGACCCGAACCCCCGTTTTACCCGTGATCTGCCAGCCAATCGCTCTCAGCCAGCCATAGACCTCATCCGGATTTCGCGGATAATCCGGGGACAATGTGCGCTTTTTCTTTTTAGGCATACCTGCCAGCACATAGTCGAAATTCCCTGCCACCATATTGTGCATCAACAGGCCGTTAGCATTGTAAAACATCAACGACAACGTCCCTCCGGGCTTTAGAAGCGACCACAACGTTTGCAAAACGTCCACCGGTTCAGCGACCCATTCAAGCACAGCATGGAACAATATCAGATCGACAGGCGATTCCAAATGTTGCGCAATGTCCTGAGCAGGGCATTGTACAAAATGCATGTTACCGCTCACACCTTTCTCTTCTGCGGCTGCGATAGCACGTGCAATCATTTCCTGCGACACATCACACAACGTTACATGATGACCACGTTCGGCCATGCGAATCGCAGTTTGCCCTTCGCCGCCACCTGCATCCAGTACATGAAGCGTACGATCGCCCATTTCGGCGAGAATTCTGTCCAAATCCTGCCAGAGGATCGCCTGACGCAGTTGGCCTTTGGTCGTGCCATAGATATTGCGGGAGAATTTTTCCGCGATGTCGTCGAAATTACGATCCTGCATGGCCGCTCCGCGATCCTGACAAAACCGCTATTTTGTCACAGCCGTGCTCAGAATGAACCCATCTGGTGTAAGATCCACGCAAAACGCCTGCTGTATGGTTAAAAAGGAGACGGACGCGTGCTTTTTACGCTCAAGAAATACATTGGCGGCCTGATGCTGCCCCTGCCTGCACTGCTGATACTGATTGGGCTTGGGCTATTACTGGTCTGGTTCAGCCGCTGGCAGAAAACAGGCAAAGGTATCATCAGCGCAAGCTGGCTGGTTCTTCTGCTGCTGAGTCTGCAACCCGTCGCGGATAAAATGCTCAAACCCATCGAAGACACTTATCCCACCTGGCGCGGTGGAGAGACGGTGCAATATATCGTAATTCTGGGCGGAGGCTACACCTGGAATGACGCATGGGCACCCAGCTCAAATCTCATTAATAACAGCCTGCCACGTTTGAATGAAGGTATTCGCCTGTTACATCAGAACCCAGGGGCGAAATTGATCTTTACGGGGGCGGCGGCAAAAACGAACCCGGTCAGTACCGCAGAAGCCGGGGCCAGAGTGGCTGAGAGCCTGGGCATCCCGCGCAGCGATATCATCACCCTCGACTCACCGAAAGATACCGAAGAGGAAGCCGCAGCGGTCAAACGTACTATTGGCGATGCGCCATTTTTACTGGTGACATCCGCATCGCATATGCCCAGGGCAATGATTTTCTTCCGTAATGCGGGGTTGCATCCCCTTCCCGCTCCTGCGAACCAACTGGCTATCGTTTCCCCTCTTAACCCCTGGGAACGCGCCATCCCTTCCCCGGTCTGGCTCATGCACAGCGACCGGGTCGGGTATGAAACACTTGGGCGGATTTGGCAGTGGTTGAAAGGTGACTCAGGCAAGCCAGGGCAGGAGTGACTTAGACGCCAGGTCAAAACTGGGGCGACTGAAGTGGCCCGTGTTGACCAGTTTCGCCACTTCATCCCACAGCAGATAGAGCCAGCGCCGCCACATGAAGGATTCTGCGACCGGGGCGCGCTGAAGGTAGTGCCAGAACAAGCCTTCGGCCAGGGGGCCATCCGCCAGGCGGAACAGTTCATATTCTCGGGGCGCCCAGAGCATGATACCCGGCCCGACCATCGCCAGAAGCTGGTCACTTCGGGCATCTTTCAACATACTACGCAGATTGAAGTTACCGTGTACCAGCACACAGTTGTCGTTAAAACCTTCGAACAGCGACGGCAGGCACTCTCTGGTGCGAAAGAGGATACGTTTATCCTGCATCGTGAGCCCCGTATTGTGATACTGATTCAGCGTGGTCCATAGCACCTCTACCCGCTGACGATACCAGGAAGGCCAGATGTTCTCCTGTGTATTGTCCACCATTCCCACACAGCCGTGACTGTCCTGTCTGTGCCAGGACAATAGCCCTTCCACAATTTGGTCTTTCAGATGCTCCCAGCGTTCAGGGGTACGTGCAGGCGCTTCCACCGGCACACCGCGCAGGCGTTCCATTAGCAAAACATCGGGCCCCGGATGCTCTTCATGGGTCATTACCCCATATACGACGGGCATACGTACCGTGCCACTGCGTGCCAGCATTGAGATTTTCCATGCCAGTTGACGTGCAAGGCCTGGGGTGGAAAAACTTCTCGCCAGCAACGGCATCGGATTCCCCTGACTGTCATACAAGGACCATAATGTTGTATCAGGTCTCTCGCTGACACATTCCATGCGGCTCAGCTTTTCACCCAGCAGGTGGCTCAATTCAGCGCGCAGTTGTTCCATAGCAGATTGCCCTCATGAAGACTACTGCTTTTATAATGAGCGCCGGATGTCGGGATGTCACCCTGATGAGATCAAATCAATACGAGAATTTGCGGGAAAAACGCAAATCCCCTCTGGGTGAGGGGATTGAGAAGAGGAAATTAACGCATTTCAGCGCGTACACGCATGAGATCTTCCTGGGTATCGACGCCCGTTCCCGGGATTTCCGTCGCAACGGCTACGTGGATTTTCTCGCCGTACCACAGTACACGCAGTTGCTCCAGCATCTCGATATTTTCCAGCGGACTGGCTTCCCAGTTTACATAACGACGGATAAAGCCGGCACGATAACCATAAATACCGATATGACGCAGCAAAGTGTCGCCAATCGTCTCACGAGAAGCAGCAAAACGATCGCGATCCCATGGAATGGTTGCCCGGGAGAAATAGAGCGCATAGCCTTGCGCGTCGGTCACCACTTTCACCGCGTTAGGATTAAATGCTTCATCGGCGTGATGAATCGGTACTGCCAGCGTAGCCATACCGATGTCGCGAGCGGCCAGATTTTCAGCCACCTGACGAATAATCGCCGGCGGGATCATCGGTTCATCACCTTGCACATTGACGATCACAGTGTCATCACTGAAACCACATTTTTCAACGACTTCGGCCAGACGCTCCGTCCCGGACTGATGATCGGCGCGGGTCATGCAGACCTCTCCACCCGCCGCTTCTACCGCACGCGCAACATCAGTATTGTCGGTCGCAACAATTACGCGCGCCGCCCCGGACTCACGCGCACGTTCCAGCACATGCACCACCATGGGTTTCCCATTGATATCAACCAATGGTTTCCCTGGTAAACGGGTGGATGCATAACGCGCTGGAATAATGACAACGAAACTCATGGCCGACTCTCTTCTTCTGTTAATGAACGGGCTTCGTTTTCCAGCAGTACAGGAATGCCCTCGCGCACGGGATAAGCGAGACTATCTACTTTGCAAATAAGTTCTTGCTTGTCCTGGCTGTAATAAAGTTTGCCATTACAAACCGGGCAGGCAATGATTTCCAGTAACCGATGATCCATATTTCCTCCTGATGGACCTGACGCGTGATCCGTAAACTTTAACATATTCAGTAGTCAGGCTGCGTCTATTTCCAGCCCCTGACGATGCTCAATAAAAAGCCCTTCCGGCAGATACCCAAAGGTAACGTGCTGCGCGCCTTGCCAGCGGGCAAAATCACCGATTGCAGTTATGAGCCCTTTTTCAAGCGTGTGACCTGGTTTTACACCGTTTTCCAGGTAGAGCGCAATGACCTCCAGTACCGACGCCTTACGATGCATCTTGGCATCCATTCGCCCGACCAGACGACCACGATGCAACAGTGGTAACACAAAATACCCGTACAGGCGTTTCGGCGCAGGCGTATAGCACTCCAGCCGATAGCTAAAATCAAACAGCTGCTCCGCCCGTTTGCGATCCCAGACTACCGGGTCGAAGGGGGAAAGCACAGCGCTATGCGTTGCCGTCAGTTTGCCGACTGTTGCAAGGTCAAGCTGCGGCATCAGGTCAGTATGTAGCCAGGCGGGACCGAGTTCTTCGACATCCACCGGGATAATCTTGCCCTCTTCCTGCATGCGCTCAAGCAGCAGTGGTAACGCAGGCCGACGCAGACGGTAATAATCCGCAAGCCATTCAGCACGAAAGAGGCCCAGACTGCGCGCGCTCTTTTCAAGCATAAGGTGCTCGGCTTCTGCCTGCGTTAATAAATCCCGTTCGTCATTCCAGTCTGGCATCACACGATGGGTAAGGTCATAAACGCGCTGGAAATTGCGACGTTCGATAACCATCACTTTCCCTGCAGTAAATAACCCTTCAAGATGGCGCTTATGTGGCTTCCACTCCCACCAGCCGCTGGCCCCTTTACGCGGATGTTCAAAGTCAGCCGAACGAACAGGGCCGTTTTGCTGAATATGTGCGATGAGCGCCTCAATTTCCTCGGCATGCTCTTGCATCCACGCCTTGCGATATTTCCAGCCCATTTTATCAGGGGCAAGCATACGATGACGGAATAGTGCAAAATCGCTGCGTGGTAAAAAGCAGGCTTCATGCGCCCAGTACTCCATCAGTTCGCCATTTTTCAGCGCGTCGTCAAGCCACTGCGGGGGATATTTGCCAAGACGGCTGAACAGCACCAGATAAGGGCTTCGCGCCACAATATTGATGGTATCAATCTGTAGCAATGACATGCGTTGAATCGTCGCCAGTACGTCACCAGGGGTAGCGCGACGGGATGGTTTTCTCAGTAACCCCTGAGCGGCAAGATGGAGATGACGGGCAGTTTGCAGCGTGATTTGTGGCACAGACATAGGCTTCCCGGTTGTAGAACACGGCGCGCCCCGACAAGAACGTCAGCGCACCAGAGTTAAGAGTTCCTGCAACAACTTCTCTGCTTGCTTATTCTCAAGATGCGCATCCACAGGCAGATACCACCAGTTTTTTTCCGCAAAAGCGCGACACTTAACGGCATCTTTTTCCGTCATGATAAGTGTTTGATCCGGCTCGAGCAGTGCTGAGACATCCTTCCGGGAAAGCACCTGGTGATCGGCTAACGCAACGGTTTTCACCGGACGCGCACCGCTTTCATGCAGCGTAGCAAAAAAACGCGGAGGATGACCAATTCCAGCCATCGCAACCAGATTTTGCAGCGCGTCGACATTGCGGCGCTCACCGGTAAGCAAATTCACAGCCAGCCCTGGCTGCAATCGCATAGCTATCTCGCCAGGCTGAGCAATTCCACCATTAGTGATCACAGCATCAACGGATTTAAGTCGCGATGCCCGTTCACGCATCGGCCCTGCCGGAAGCCACCAGCCGTTACCAAAACGCCGCACGCCATCAATAACGACAATTTCTTTATCACGGTACAGGCGATAGTGCTGCAAACCGTCGTCGGTAACGACTAGCTGCACTGACGAATCGGCCAGAAGCGCTTTGACGGCATCGACTCTGGCGGGAGAAACAGCGACAGGCGCCCCTGTACGCTGAAAAATAAGCACCGGCTCATCGCCCGCCTCGGCGGTCGTGGTTTCAGGAGTGAGTAGTAACGGATAGTGTGCGGCTTTACCGCCATATCCTCTGGAAACCACTCCCACCCGTATACCGCGCTGCTGTAACTGTTCCACCAGCCAGACAACCACTGGCGTTTTACCATTGCCACCCGCGGTAAGATTGCCGACCACAACAACGGGAACGGGCGCGTGCCAGGCTTTTTTCAACCCCAGCCGCCAGCACAAACGAATAATGCCGCTGACCAGGCCATAGAGCCAGGAGAGCGGCAATAACAGCAGCCACAGCGGTGATTCGCCGGACCAGATGCGCGCAATCATTCGCCAAACTGCATTTTATGCAACTGCGCATAAACACCGCGCTGCGCCAGAAGCTCGCTATGGCTTCCACGCTCAACGATGCGCCCATCTTCTACCACGACGATTTCATCTGCCTGTTCGATCGTTGAAAGGCGGTGTGCAATCACCAGTGAGGTACGGTTTTTCTGCAATTCGTTGAGCGCCGCCTGAATCGCACGCTCTGATTCCGTATCCAGTGCTGATGTTGCTTCATCAAGGATAAGGATAGGGCTGTCACGGAGCAGCGCACGGGCAATCGCAATACGCTGCCGCTGGCCGCCGGAAAGCAGTACGCCGTTTTCACCGATAATGGTATCCAGACCATTGTCCATCTTATTGATGAAATCCATGGCATAGGCCATTTTCGCCGCCTGTTCGATCTGCTCACGGCTGTACTCTTCCGTACGAGCATAGGCAATATTATTTGCCACGGTATCATTGAAGAGGTGCACATTTTGCGAGACCAGTGCAACCTGGTTGCGCAATGACGTCAGCTTATATTCGCGCAGGTCATGACCATCCATCAGGATCTGGCCTTTATCTATGTCATAGAAGCGCGTGATAAGGCTTGCCATGGTCGATTTACCCGAACCAGAACGGCCAACCAGTGCTACTGTTTTACCTGCCGGAATGCTCAGATTGATATTACGCAGCGCAGGCGTCTCGCGCCCTGGGTAAGTGAAGGTGACATCCCGAAACTCAACGTCACCTTTTGCACGTTCAATAACCAGCGTACCTTCATCTTTTTCCTGCTCGCTGTCGAGAATAGCGAACAGCGTCTGACAGGCCGCCATCCCGCGCTGAAACTGCGCGTTAACATTGGTCAGCGATTTCAGTGGGCGCATCAGTGCGATCATGGAGGAGAACACCACGGTGATGGTCCCTGCTGTCAGTGTATCCATCACGCTTGGGAAACTTGCAGCATAAAGCACAAACGCCAGAGCCAGCGAAGCGATAAGCTGGATGATTGGATCGGATATTGAGGATGCCGATACCATTTTCATTCCCTGCAGGCGCATCTTATTGCTGACTTTCTCAAAACGGCTGGTTTCTACATTCTGACCACCAAACATCAGCACTTCTTTATGCCCTTTCAGCATCTGCTCGGCACTGGTCGTCACCTGCCCCATCGTGTTTTGCATATTTTTGCTGATATTGCGAAAACGCTTTGACACAACGCGGATAGCAAAAGAGACGATCGGCGCAAGCACAATGAGAATTGCGGATAATTGCCAGCTGTAATAGAACATCATCACAAACAGACCGATGATAGATGCCCCTTCACGTACCACAGTGATCAGCGCACTGGAAGAGGAAGAAGCGACCTGTTCAGAGTCATATGTAATGCGAGACAGGAGTGTCCCGGTAGATTGTTTGTCAAAGAAGGATACGGGCATCCCCATCATATGACTAAAGAGGCGGCGACGCATGGTCATCACCACCTTGCCAGAAACCCATGAAATACAGTAGCTAGAGATATAGCTGGTGATGCCGCGTAAAATCATCAGCCCGATAACCACCAGTGGCATCCACAGCAACACAGAGCGGTCCGTTTTACCAAAACCATCATCCAGTAATGGTTTGAGAAGCGATAACATAAATGTATCGCTGGCTGCGTTGAGGATTAACGCTACTCCCGACACGATCAAACCCGCTTTAAACGGCGCAATGATGGGCCAAAGTCGGCGGAACGTCTGCCATGTTGAGAGATCTTTGTCGTTATGCATTCAAAAAACCAGCACTTGTTGAAATAGCCGCATATTCTACCCGTTATCTCCAGGTACGCCAAACCACTGATGATACCAACGTGGGAAAATTTGCTCACGTAAGCTCAAGATTTTCCAACCTTGCCGCGAGAATAAGACTGTTATTTGTCCATGATGAGGCGTATCAAACCACCGGTAAGCCTGTTGCTGATAACGCTTTTTCACTTTTGCTGACGGTAAATGCCAGTTGTTGTAACGCGATGCAGACGCCAGCGCCACTTTTCCATTCACCCTCTGAATAAAAGGGAGCGTGGAAGAGGTGTTACTGCCATGATGAGGCACCTGGATAAGTGTAGCCTGGAGATACTGCCAGTAATGGCTCATCATCCCCATTTCCCCTGCGGTTTCAATATCTCCCGTCAGTAGTATGCTCTGTTGCCCGTCATCAACTTTGACCACGCATGAACGATCGTTTCCCTTCATTTGTGTGTCTTTGAGAGGCCAGTGTGCGGTGAAGGCGAGTCCCTGCCATTGCCAGCTTTCACCGCGAAAACAGGGCTGATGACTGGGCCAGCCTAATGGACTTTTAACCCATAGCGATGGCCAGTCGATAAGAAGCGTATTAAGCCCGCCGCGATGATCGAGATGTTCATGGCTGAGGATAATGCCTTCCGGTTGCAGATGATGCCAACGTAACCATGGAGTAATCAGTTGTTGCGCGCTGTCCCCTCCCGGCCAGGCAAGCCCGGTGTCGTACAAAATAGCCTTGCCATTGCGCTCAATGACCATCGCCAGCCCTTGTCCTACATCAAGCATATGTACGGCCCAGTCACCGTCGCGATAGATCTGCCGAAAAGGGAACAGCAATAGGATGATTGCCGTACAACCGACAGCAGGAAAAGAGCGCCAGCAGCGCAATTTTCCCATGATAAGAAAAAGCCAGGGGAGGCAGGCTAACCCAAGCCAGCGTGCATCGACATCAAGCCAACCGTACGGCAAGCGTTGCAGAGACCAGAACAGAACCGCAAGAGAACCATCAGCCAGAGACCAGACAAATGATTCAACACTTTGCAGGCCGAACGGATGCAGTAGCATACCGACAAGGATGAGTGGGACGGTGAGAAAAGTAACCAGCGGTACAGCGATTAAATTCGCCGCCATTGAGCTCAGGCTTATGCCGTGAAACGACAAAATCTGCAGCGGCATCAGCAATAATGTCATGCCGGCCTGGATGTAGAGAAGGTCGCTGAGAACCCGACGCCACCAGCAGAGATTGCGTATCCGTAATGGGAGCCATTGATACCAAAAAATCAGTGCCGCGACGGCGAACGCAGACAGCCATAAACTTTGTGATAACACAGCGATAGGGTCGATAAACAGTATGCCGGCAATGCAGCACAGCCAGACCTGCCACGGTGTCCACAGGCGTCCCGACAGACGTAGCACCGCCCATATCACAATAGAGAGCGTCGTTCGAAAAGCAGGTGGCTGCATTCCCGTTAACCCGGCGTAACCGATAGCGCAGACCACACCAATTAATAACGGTAAATGCCAGTTAATTCGCCTTGTGGGTAAAAAACGCTGCACGCCCCTTGCCAGTAATACGCCAAGCATTGCCGTCAGCGCAATGTGCAGACCGGATATCGCCATCAGATGAGCGGTACCCGTCTGACGCATAATATCTTTTACCTCACGATCCAGTACAGAACGCTCGCCAAGCCCCAGCGCCAGAATGACCGCTCTCCAGGGGTACGTTTCCAGATACTTGCTCAGCGAATCCAGGTACTGACCGCGCCAGCTACATTGAGCATCCACAATCTGTGCATTAGTAAAACGACCGGTCAGCGGTAAATGCGACGACAACGCGTGACGCTGAGTGTCAAACCCTCCATCATTCAGTTGCCCATGTACTGGCCGCGCTCTTATCGTCATATCCCACTGCTGGCCAATGCACACCGGCTGCGGCAGGTATTCGCCGTAGAGCGTTATACCTGCTGCGGGGATTATGCGTTTACCTTCCAGATGAGTGATATCAGCGTAGTGTGTTGTTGCGTGATCGGTCCCGGTAATCACCACCCTCACCTGCCGATTCGCCCCCGGCAAATGTTGAGTTGGCCAGATAGCCTGTAATGCTGCTAACAATCCCCAGGCGAAAAACAGCACCGTAAACCCTGTATAACGAATGTAGCGCTGATGTCTGCTGGCCAGCAGACATCCTGCAACAATTATCATCCAGACATATTCAATTTCAGGCAGTGCGGGGAGAAATAATAGTGGCAATATGCCTACGTTCAGGCACAACGCTAGCGCAGGTAATGGCATGCCCACCTCCTTGTTACGGTAAGTGTGACTGGCGTTGCGCAAGCCGTCTGGCATGATTTTCTGGTTTTGCGGCAAAGGTGGACAGTTCTAAACGAACTTGCAACCGAAGACACGCATTTTGCGAGCAGCTTTCCAGGAGGAAGGAGGAAGGAGATAAAAATGAAAAAAGCACCTGTCGGTGCTTTTCACGATGATTAGGTTTCAATCCAGATTAAAACTTAACCTTCATAAATATTGGCGCGGTCACGCAATTCTTTACCCGGCTTAAAGTGCGGAACGTATTTTCCTTCCAGATCCACTTTATCGCCCGTTTTCGGATTACGCCCGGTGCGGGGTGCACGATAGTGCAGAGAAAAACTGCCGAAACCGCGGATCTCAATACGCTCACCCTGGGCAAGAGTAGAGGCCATATGCTCCAGCATCTCTTTGACCGCGTCTTCCACGGCTTTCGCGGGAATGTGCGATTGCTGGCTGGCAAGTCTTTCAATCAATTCTGACTTGGTCATGATTCCTCCGGTTTCCTTCAGGGCAAATTAGCTTAACAGCTTGAACAAGGGCGGCCGTAGCCGCCCTTTGTGCTTGATTACAGGACGAAATCTGTAATCTGTCAAGTATACTCATCATACTTCGCGTGTCAGACACGATTGCTTTGCAATATCGCCCCGGTAATTTACCGAGGCGATGTACTCACAGCCGTCTGGCAGTCCAAAGTATGGCGAAATATTACTCGCCTTTAGCTGCTTTGAAGGCTTCTGCCATAGCGTTGGAGAAGTTACCGTCTTCCTGTTTGTTGTTAACAGTTGCGATAGCATCTTTCTCGTCAGCTTCGTCTTTAGCGCGAACAGACAGGCTTACTACACGGTTTTTACGGTCAACGCCGGTGAATTTAGCTTCAACGTCATCGCCTACGCTCAGAACCAGAGTTGCGTCTTCAACGCGGTCACGGGATGCTTCAGAAGCACGCAGGTAACCTTCAACACCGTCAGCCAGTTCTACGGTTGCGCCTTTCGCGTCAACTGCAGTTACTTTACCGGTTACGATCGCGCCTTTCTTGTTCAGAGCAACGTAGTTGTTGAACGGATCTTCTGCGAGCTGTTTAACACCCAGGGAGATACGTTCACGCTCTGCGTCAACCTGCAGAACAACAGCTGCGATTTCGTCGCCTTTTTTGTATTCACGAACTGCTTCTTCGCCTGCAACGTTCCAGGAGATGTCAGACAGGTGAACCAGACCGTCGATGCCGCCATCCAGGCCGATGAAGATACCGAAGTCAGTGATAGACTTGATTTTACCTTCAACACGGTCACCCTTGTTATGGGTTTCCGCGAACTGCTGCCACGGGTTAGCTTTGCACTGTTTCAGGCCCAGAGAGATACGACGACGTTCTTCGTCGATATCCAGAACCATAACTTCCACTACATCACCAACGTTAACAACTTTGGATGGGTGGATGTTTTTGTTGGTCCAGTCCATTTCAGAAACGTGAACCAGACCTTCAACGCCTTCTTCGATTTCAACGAAGCAGCCGTAGTCAGTCAGGTTGGTTACGCGACCAGTCAGTTTAGTACCTTCCGGGTAACGTTTAGCGATAGCTACCCATGGATCTTCGCCCAGCTGTTTCAGGCCGAGGGATACACGAGTACGCTCGCGGTCGAACTTCAGCACTTTAACAGTGATTTCGTCGCCCACATTAACGATTTCGCTCGGATGCTTAACGCGTTTCCATGCCATATCAGTGATGTGCAGCAGGCCGTCAACGCCACCCAGATCAACGAATGCACCGTAGTCAGTGAGGTTCTTAACGATACCTTTAACTTCCATGCCTTCCTGCAGGTTTTCCAGCAGTTGATCACGTTCTGCGCTGTTCTCGGATTCGATAACGGCACGACGAGAAACAACAACGTTGTTACGCTTCTGGTCCAGCTTGATTACTTTGAATTCAAGCTCTTTGCCTTCCAGGTGCAGCGTGTCGCGAACCGGACGAACGTCTACCAGAGAACCCGGCAGGAACGCGCGAATACCGTTCAGCTCAACAGTGAAGCCGCCTTTGACTTTGCCATTGATAACACCGGTAACAGTTTCAGCTTCTTCGTACGCTTTTTCCAGCGTGATCCAGGCTTCGTGACGTTTAGCTTTTTCACGGGACAGCAGGGTTTCACCGAAGCCGTCTTCTACTGCATCCAGAGCAACGTCAACTTCGTCGCCAACCTGGATTTCCAGTTCGCCCTGGGCGTTTTTGAACTGCTCAGCCGGAATGGCAGACTCAGATTTCAGACCAGCGTCAACCAGTACTACGTCTTTGTCGATAGCAACAACAACACCACGAACGATGGAACCCGGGCGGGTTTCGATTTCTTTTAAGGATTCTTCAAACAGTTGAGCAAAAGATTCAGTCATGTTTAATCTTCAGGTTAATATTAACGTCCACCTGGCTCCGTGCCGGATGGGGTTGTTTCACATACCCGCCGTCAATCCTTTGCAGCGGGGGTACTGCTAATTCTGTCGCAATTACGCGAGTGCCAGTTTTTGGCGCGCATATTGTAGCGCTTTTTCAATCACTTGCTCAATAGTTAAACTGGTAGAATCCAGCACTAACGCATCTTCTGCAGGAACAAGTGGGGCGACGGCGCGACTGCGATCGCGGTCATCGCGCTCTTTTATCTCGGATAAAAGGCGATCAAAATTAACACTAAACCCCTTTTCCTGCAACTGTAGCATGCGGCGGTGCGCACGCTCTTCCGAGGAAGCGTCAAGGAAAATTTTCACTGGCGCATCAGGGAATACGACGGTCCCCATATCGCGGCCATCCGCAATGAGGCCCGGCGCTTCACGAAAAGCGCGTTGACGACGTAACAAGGCCTCGCGCACGCGAGGGAAAGCCGCAACCTGCGATGCCGCATTAGCGACTTCCTGCGTACGGATCTCACCGCTCACGTCCTCACCTTCAAGGATCACTTCAAGGTTGCCGTCAGTCGAGACAAAACGTACGTCAAGATGCGCTGCCAGCGGGACCAGTACGTCTTCTGAGGTGACATCAACATGGTGGTGCAGTGCGGCCAGCGCCAGCACACGATAGATTGCGCCTGAATCCAGTAGATGCCATTGCAACGCTTCCGCCATTGCCTTGCACAGGGTGCCTTTCCCCGCACCGCTAGGCCCATCAATGGTGATTACCGGGGCAATTGCCGTCATCTTTTTCTCCTTCATAAAGGCATACCGTTAACGTGAACGCCGCGCATTATACGCTGCAACGCCAATGACCGTTACTACCTGGCATAAATAACAGGATTAATCGTGCTGAGTGGAGAAGGTTTGCGCAATTATAGAGGGCTGGAAGAATACCAGCCCGAAAGTGACAATTATTTACTTTTTATCTGCGGCGATACGATCACGAATGTGTTGCGCGCGCTCCGCTGATGGCGGGTGAGAATCAAATAACGATTTCGCATGGCCGGAATCCATTTGCGCCAGCTTCTCGAAGCTGGTCACCAGGCCCTGTGTTTTGATGCCGCGTTTTTTTAGCAAGTCATAGGAAAAATCATCTGAATCTGACTCCTGGCTGCGGGAAAAGGCGGAATTGATAACACCATTAGCCAAATCACCCAGTTGTGAGCGGGACAGTTGCGCCGCAACGCCGCTGGTAGCAGAAATGGCATCGCGGGCAGCAAGCGTCGCGTATTCCGCCTGCATGGCTTTCTTCGAATGGCCCAGCGCCACATGTCCCAGTTCATGCCCTAATACTGCTTCGACTTCGTTATCAGTCATCAGATCCATCAGGCCGCTGTAGACGCGGACGCAGCCGTTGGCCATAGCCCACGCGTTCACATCCGAGGTTAAATAGACTTTATAAGTAACAGGTATGCCGTCGATATTGTTGCCCAATGCTTTCGCTATTGTATTCAAGCGTTTTGTATATTTACTTGATGCGCCCGCCACTTTGTTGGTGGTGTCCATTTGCTTGCAGGCATCGCTCGACAGCGCTTTTACATCTGCATCTGATAATGTCGCCGCTTTGAAGGCAGAGACGCCCGAGCTGGCGAGCATATTTGCGTTCATATTCTTTCAACCCACCAGTACCACTGCAGCCACGGCTAATGCCATAAGTTTTTTTGTATGTGTCATGTGAATCATCCGTTGATTAAACATATAAAACATAAATAATTCATAAGCTTAAATAAAGCTAACGTGCAAAAATAACATTCAACGGAGAAGACAGCAAGGCGAAGAAATCAACAACGCCGACAGATGTCGGCGTCAAAAACTGCAGGAAAAGAATCAGGCCAGCGTACTAATGCGCGCCAGTTGTTCGAAGTAGTCAGGAAAGGTTTTGGCCGTACATTTCGGATCGAGGATAGTGACAGGTATATCCGACAACGCCACCAGAGAGAAACACATTGCCATACGGTGGTCATTATAGGTGCCAATTTCCGCATATTGGATATGTGCAGGTGGGGTCACGCGAATAAAATCTTCGCCCTCTTCCACCTCAGCGCCCACTTTACGAAGCTCTGTAGCCATTGCAAAAAGACGGTCAGTTTCTTTAACGCGCCAGTTATAAATGTTACGCAACGTAGTTGTACCGCGAGCAAAGAGTGCCGCCGTTGCAATCGTCATCGCTGCATCCGGGATATGATTCATATCCATATCAATGGCGTTCAATTCTCCGTGCGTACAGGAGATAAAATCCTCACCCCAGACAATCTGTGCCCCCATTTTTTCCAGTACATCGGCAAAACGAATATCGCCCTGCACGCTGTTGCGCCCAATACCGGTAACTTTGACCGTGCCGCCTTTAATCGCGCCAGCTGCCAGGAAATAGGAAGCAGAAGAAGCATCACCTTCCACCAGATAGTGGCCTGGGGAGGAGTACTGCTGATTACCACGCACGACAAAGCGCTGATATTGCTGATTTTCGACTTCAACACCGAAGGTGTGCATCAGATGCAGCGTAATGTCGATATAGGGTTTGGAAACCAGGTCTCCTTTAATGGAGATGACGGTATCCTGGGTTGCAAGCGGAGCAGTCATCAGCAATGCAGTTAAAAACTGGCTCGATACGCTACCGTCAACCTCAACGCAGCCGCCGCTGAACCCGCCGCGCAGACGCAGAGGCGGATAATTTTCCTGTTCCAGATAATCAATCTGCGCGCCGCCCTGACGTAGCGCATCCACCAGATGACCAATCGGACGCTCTTTCATGCGTGGTTCGCCGGTCAGGACAATATCATTGCTGCCAAGGCACAGCGCTGCTGCCAGCGGGCGCATTGCCGTACCTGCATTACCCAGGAATAACTCCAGAGGTTTTTCTGCGGCTAACGGCCCGCCGATACCCGTTACTTCACAGCGGGTACGATCCGCAGACAGCGTAAAGGAAACGCCCAAAGCATTGAGCGCATTGAGCATATGGCGTACATCATCGCTGTCAAGAAGATTGGTCAGAACGGTGGTGCCCTGTGCAAAGGCGGCCAGCAACAAGGCGCGGTTGGAAACACTTTTTGAACCAGGCAGATTAATCGTGCCATCTACCCGCGCGATGGGTTGTAACGTCAGGGATTCCATGAAACTCAACTCTCAACAAACAGAATAAAAAAACCCCGCAGCCAGGCTACGGGGGTGTAAGGCAAGCCAATTAGCCGTGGCGACGTTCGAAGTCAGCCATAAAGTCAGTCAGCGCTTTTACGCCTTCCAGCGGCATTGCATTATAGATGGAGGCACGCATGCCACCGACTACACGGTGACCTTTCAGTGCATGCAGCCCCGCAGCCAGCGACTCTTCAAGGAAAATTTTGTCCAGTGAATTGTCAGCTAACTGGAACGGAATGTTCATGCGAGAACGGTTCGCTTTGGCAACATCGTTACGGTAGAAATCGCTTTTATCAATCAAACCGTACAGCAGGTCAGCTTTTTGCTGATTAATACGATCCATGGCCGCAACGCCACCGTTGTTTTTCAGCCATTTAAACACCAGACCAGCCAGATACCAGGCAAATGTCGGCGGCGTGTTAAACATTGAATCATTTTCCGCCAGGATGGTGTAATCCAGAATTGAAGGGCAAGATTGATGCGCTTTACCCAGCAGATCCTCACGAACGATAACCAGCGTTAAGCCAGCCGGGCCGATATTTTTCTGCGCGCCTGCATAAATCACGCCATAGCGGGAGACATCCAGTGGAGTGGACAGAATAGTGGAAGAGAGATCTGCCGTTACAACCACATCTGACGCAAAGTTCGGTGTTTCATTGATGGCAATACCGTCAATGGTTTCGTTCGGACAGTAGTGCAAGTAGGCGCTGTTATCACTGAGTTGCCACTCGCTCATCGGCTTCACGCCACGCAGGCCATCGACGGAGATTTTTGCGTCAATAACATTAGGAGAGCAGTATTTTTTTGCTTCTTTGATTGCGCTCGCCGCCCAGTAACCTGCATCAACATAATCTGCAGTGGTCTTATCACCCAGAATATTCAACGGAATGCCGGCAAACTGACCACGGCCGCCACCATGGCAGAACAAAACTTTGTAGTTCGAGGGAATATTCAGCAGATCGCGAAAATCCTTTTCTGCTTCCTCAGCCACCTGAATAAATTCTTTACCACGGTGGCTGATTTCCATCACCGATGTACCAAGACCGTGCCAGTCACAGAGTTCCTGTTGAGCCTGTTTAAGCACATCCGCCGGTAACATTGCCGGACCTGAACTGAAATTAAAGACCTGAGCCATTTCCCCTCACCACGCTAAAAGCAATAAGTTATAACAGTGGATATCGGTTTTATCATTCAGTGACACGCGCCGCAATGTCTAAAACTTATGACCCAAAAAATGCGCTCGTTGTCACACAAAACATTCTCCCGTCTAATCGTCATAAAACCGACATAATGGCTATCAAGTCACCCGAATTCCACGGCTGGCCTTCGACCATTCTGGATTTGCACAGCGCGGACATAATTGATGGCAACCCGCTGGCATAGCAATGATTTTACCGCACTGTACGCATGCATAATCTCCCGCTTCAGGTATGGTAGTGAAACGCTCAGAAAACGCCTTAGGTAAAATACACAGACCCGGTTTTACATCTTCATCAGCATAGTAAAAGACGCTAAGTTGCCCATTGGTCTCCAGGAGAGCCAGCCTCACCTGCCCAAGATGATCAACACCGCGGATTCGTAGCTCCATGAAGAATTCAAATTCCGTCATGTTCTGCTTATCTAATTTCTCCCAGACAAATTCCCCTTCGTGAATAATGATGGCAGGCTTGCCTTCCAGTAAATCTTCCAGTTTCTCGCTATGAGTCATGAACCACATCACTAAGCGGTACAGCACAGCGAGGGTAACAAATACCACCAGTACCGGAAGCATTGGCACATCGTCATAAAACGCAACGTCGCCTGCCGCAGAGCCTAGTGTCAGGATGATTAATACTTCAAATAGCGACATCTGACGCACGCCGCGCCGCCCCGTAATTTTCAGAAATATAAAGACCAAAACAAAGGTATAAAGGCTGCGAAGCGCAACTTCGCCCAGAAACTCCAGAGGAACCTTATCCAGCGCCATGCGGTGGAGATCAAACGCTTTCATTTTTTTATGTCCGAACAATAAGTTAGTTCCATTAATGATAGCCAAAAGTTTTATTTCCGCAGACCGGGCCCCGAAGATAGCGTCAGTCACGTAAAACCCGTATCATTGCCCGCTTTACGTACAAAAAAGTGACTGCTATGACGCAAACCTATATTCCCGGCAAAGACGCCGCACTGGAAGATTCCATCGCTCGCTTCCAGCAAAAATTGCTCGATCTCGGCTTCAATATTGAAGAAGCCTCCTGGCTGAACCCGGTACCTAACGTCTGGTCCGTCCATATTCGCGATAAAGACTGCGCGCTGTGTTTTACCAATGGTAAAGGCGCGACCAAGAAGGCGGCACTGGCATCCGCGCTGGGTGAATATTTTGAGCGTCTGTCCACCAACTATTTCTTTGCCGATTTCTGGCTGGGTGATGACGTGGCTAACGGTCCATTTGTCCATTACCCAAATGAGAAGTGGTTCCCGCTGACCGAAGACGACACTCTGCCGGAAGGCATTCTCGATTCGCGCCTGCGTGCATTTTACGATCCGGAAAACGAGCTGACGGCAGGTATGCTGATCGATCTGCAGTCCGGCAACGAAGCTCGTGGAATTTGCGCCCTCCCCTTTACCCGCCAGTCAGATGAACAAACCGTCTATATTCCAATGAATATCGTCGGTAACCTGTATGTATCTAACGGCATGTCAGCGGGTAATACCCGTAATGAAGCTCGCGTACAGGGGCTGTCAGAGGTTTTTGAACGTCATATTAAAAACCGCATCATCAGCGAACGCATCAGTCTGCCTGAGATCCCGGCAGATGTACTTGCACGTTATCCTGGCGTTGTGGCATCCATTGAGAAGCTGGAAGCCGAAGGTTTTCCGATTTTTGCTTATGACGGCTCGCTGGGCGGCAAATATCCGGTCATTTGCGTGGTTCTGTTTAACCCGACTAACGGTACCTGCTTCGCCTCTTTCGGCGCACATCCGGACTTTGGTGTGGCGCTGGAACGTACCGTGACTGAACTGCTCCAGGGGCGTAGCCTGAAAGATCTGGATGTCTTTACCCCGCCAACGTTTGATGATGAAGAAGTCGCAGAACATACCAACCTCGAAACGCACTTTATCGACTCCAGCGGTTCGATCTCCTGGGATCTCTTTAAGCAAGATGCGGACTATCCGTTTGCTGACTGGAGCTTTGCCGGAACAACCGAAGAAGAGTTTGCCACCCTGATGGCCATCTTCAATGCAGAAGATAAAGAAGTGTACATCGCCGACTACGAGCATCTGGGCGTCTACGCCTGTCGTATTCTGGTTCCGGGCATGTCCGATATTTATCCGGCAGAAGATCTCTGGCTGGCAAACAACAGCATGGGTAGTCATCTGCGCGAAACTATCCTCTCTCTGCCAGGCAGCGAGTGGGAGAAAGAAGATTACCTGAATCTTATTGAGCAGCTCGATGAAGAAGGCCACGACGATTTCACCCGCGTGCGTGAGTTACTGGGCGTTGCGACCGGTAAAGACAATGGCTGGTTTACGCTGCGTATTGGCGAACTAAAAGCAATGCTCGCGCTAGCGGGTGGCGACCTGGATCAGGCGCTCTCATGGACGGAGTGGACAATCGAGCTCAACGGCTCGGTATTCAGCGCTGAGCGCATCAATTACTACCGCTGCCTGCAAACGTTGCTGCAGCTGTCTCAGGAAGAAGAGCGCCAGCCGCTGCAATATCTGAACGCTTTTGTGCGCATGTACGGTGCGGACGCAGTTGAAGCGGCAAGTGCGGCGCTAAGCGGTGAAGCGCCCTTCTATGGTCTGCAGGCAACTGATGGTTCGTTGACGGCGTTCCCGGCGCACCAGGCGTTGTTGGCAGCTTACGAAAAATTACAACGGGCCAAACGTGCCTTTTGGTCGAATTAACGACAAGTAACACGACAATCTGTAGGCTTAATCACAGGTCTACGTTATATTACGGGGCAATTTCATTGCCCCTTTTTATTTATATTTCGGCAATGAGTGCCAATTGTAATAATTAAGTTAACCATGGGTGAATATATTCATATAAACCCAGGGATTATTGTTACTCTTTATGGTAATTACCCCATTTTAATTAACTGTTGTCTGGGAGGCCGCATAAAAAAATTCAACTGTAATTGCAAAGTTTAAACTTTATTTTTACTTTTAAAATCAAAAAGTTACTCCGCATTTGCTGAAAAACCATGCACTTTGCGGTCCTATAAGCCAGGCGAGATATGATCCATATCAAATCCTCTTCTATAATGCTTTGTTAGTATCTCGTCGCCGACTTAAATAAAGAGAGAGTTAGTGTGAAAGCTGACAACCCTTTTGATCTAATACTTCCAGCTGCGATGGCCAAAGTTGCCGAAGAAGCAGGTGTCTACAAAGCAACAAAGAAACCGCTGACAACGTTCTTTTTGGCGATTACAGCAGGGGTCTTTATCTCCATCGCGTTTGTTTTTTATATTACTGCCACCACTGGGACAGCCTCAATGCCGTACGGCATGGCTAAATTAGTTGGTGGGATATGTTTCTCATTAGGGTTAATTCTTTGCGTCATCTGCGGCGCAGACCTTTTCACATCAACTGTGTTGATCGTGGTGGCGAAAGCCAGTGGACGTATCACCTGGGGCCAGTTGGCTCGTAACTGGGTCAACGTTTATATCGGTAACCTGTTTGGTGCATTGCTCTTTGTGCTGCTGATGTGGTTATCCGGTGAATATATGGTAGCGAATGGCGGCTGGGGCTTGAATGTCCTGCAAACAGCCGACCACAAACTGCACCATACCTTTATTGAAGCTGTCGCACTGGGTATTTTGGCGAACCTGATGGTCTGTCTGGCCGTATGGATGAGCTACTCAGGTCGCAGCCTGACAGATAAAGCATTGATTATGGTTCTGCCGGTGGCCATGTTCGTTGCCAGCGGTTTTGAGCACAGTATCGCAAACATGTTTATGATTCCGATGGGTATCGTAATCCGTCACTTTGCAAGCCCGGAGTTCTGGACCGCTATCGGCTCCAGCCCGGAAAGTTTTTCTCACCTGACTATTACAAATTTCATCACCGATAATCTGATTCCGGTAACAATTGGGAATATCATTGGTGGAGGATTGTTAGTTGGGTTGACATACTGGGTCATTTACCTGCGTGGCGATAATCATCATTAATTGATGGTTGTTTCAGGCAGTAAATAAAAAATCCACTTAAGAAGGTAGGTGTTACATGTCCGAGCTTAATGAAAAATTAGCCACAGCCTGGGAAGGTTTTGCGAAAGGTGACTGGCAGAAAGAAGTCAACGTACGCGACTTTATCCAGAAAAACTATACCCCTTACGAGGGTGACGAGTCCTTCCTGGCTGGCGCGACCGAAGCGACCACCACGCTGTGGGACAAAGTAATGGAAGGCGTTAAACAGGAAAACCGCACTCACGCGCCTGTTGACTTCGACACCTCTGTTGCTTCTACCATCACCTCTCACGATGCTGGTTACATCAACAAAGCGCTTGAGAAAATCGTTGGTCTGCAGACTGAAGCGCCGCTGAAACGTGCGATTATCCCGTTCGGTGGTATCAAAATGGTTGAAGGTTCCTGCAAAGCGTACAACCGCGAGCTGGATCCGGCCCTGAAAAAAATCTTCACTGAATACCGCAAAACTCATAACCAGGGCGTTTTTGACGTTTACACCAAAGACATCCTGAACTGCCGTAAATCTGGCGTGCTGACCGGTCTGCCAGATGCCTATGGTCGTGGTCGTATCATCGGTGACTACCGTCGCGTTGCACTGTACGGTATCGACTTCCTGATGAAAGACAAATACTCCCAGTTCCTGTCTCTGCAATCTGACATGGAAAACGGCGTAAACCTGGAAGCGACTATCCGTCTGCGTGAAGAAATCGCTGAACAGCATCGTGCCCTGGGTCAGATCAAAGAGATGGCCGCTAAATACGGTTGCGATATCTCTGGTCCGGCAACTACCGCTCAGGAAGCTATTCAGTGGACTTACTTCGGCTACCTGGCTGCTGTTAAATCCCAGAACGGCGCAGCAATGTCCTTCGGTCGTACTGCGACCTTCCTCGACGTGTACATTGAACGCGATCTGAAAGCAGGCAAAATCACCGAGCAAGAAGCGCAGGAAATGGTTGACCACCTGGTCATGAAACTGCGTATGGTTCGCTTCCTGCGTACCCCTGAGTATGATGAACTGTTCTCTGGTGACCCGATTTGGGCAACTGAATCTATCGGCGGTATGGGTGTTGATGGCCGTACTCTGGTTACCAAAAACAGTTTCCGTTTCCTGAACACCCTGTACACCATGGGGCCGTCTCCGGAGCCGAACATCACCATTCTGTGGTCTGAAAAACTGCCACTGAACTTCAAGAAATTTGCTGCGAAAGTCTCCATCGATACGTCTTCTCTGCAATATGAGAACGATGATCTGATGCGTCCGGACTTCAACAATGACGACTACGCTATCGCTTGCTGCGTAAGCCCGATGGTTGTTGGTAAACAAATGCAGTTCTTTGGTGCTCGCGCTAACCTCGCGAAAACCATGCTGTATGCCATCAACGGCGGCGTTGATGAAAAACTGAAAATGCAGGTTGGTCCTAAATCTGAACCGATCAAAGGCGATGTGCTGAACTTCGATGAAGTGATGGATCGCATGGATCACTTCATGGACTGGCTGGCTAAACAGTACGTCACTGCACTGAACGTTATCCACTACATGCACGACAAGTACAGCTACGAAGCCTCTCTGATGGCACTGCACGACCGTGACGTTATCCGTACTATGGCGTGTGGTATCGCAGGTCTGTCCGTTGCGGCTGACTCCCTGTCTGCTATCAAATATGCGAAAGTTAAACCGATTCGTGATGAAGACGGTCTGGCTATCGACTTCGAAATCGAAGGCGAATATCCGCAGTTTGGTAACAACGATGCACGTGTAGATGATCTGGCTGTTGACCTGGTAGAACGTTTCATGAAGAAAATTCAGAAACTCACTACCTACCGCAACGCTATCCCGACTCAGTCTGTTCTGACCATCACTTCTAACGTTGTGTATGGTAAGAAAACCGGTAACACCCCGGATGGTCGTCGTGCTGGCGCGCCGTTCGGACCAGGTGCTAACCCGATGCACGGCCGTGACCAGAAAGGTGCTGTTGCCTCTCTGACCTCCGTTGCAAAACTGCCGTTCGCTTACGCTAAAGATGGTATCTCTTACACCTTCTCTATCGTTCCGAACGCGCTGGGTAAAGACGATGAAGTGCGTAAAACCAACCTCGCAGGTCTGATGGATGGTTACTTCCACCACGAAGCGTCCATCGAAGGTGGTCAGCACCTGAACGTGAACGTGATGAACCGCGAAATGTTGCTTGATGCGATGGAACATCCGGAGAAATATCCGCAACTGACCATCCGTGTATCTGGCTACGCAGTACGTTTTAACTCCCTGACTAAAGAACAGCAGCAGGACGTTATTACCCGTACTTTCACTCAGACCATGTAACTGGTGTAACCCAGGAGATTTCGGGCGCATCAAGGCGGCAAGAAGAGCACAAAGCCCGATGAGCTTACTAAAGTAAGTGGATTCGGGTGAGTAAATGAAGCCAACAAGGATGAAGCCTGAAAGACGACGGGTATTGACTGAAATCGCGATTTAAAAAGCGTACAATAAAGGCTCCACACAAGTGGGGCCTTTTTAACACCGCTTGCCAGTCTGCTTTGTCAGATATCTATACTTAAACCATGGATATCAGCCAAAATAGACTTAAACATAGCCGATGAGCTGTGCATCAATACAGGCCCCGGATGGGCCACATCTGGAGAATACACCGCAATGTCAGTTATTGGTCGCATCCACTCCTTTGAATCCTGTGGCACTGTTGATGGCCCGGGTATCCGTTTTATCACCTTCTTCCAGGGCTGCCTGATGCGTTGCCTGTATTGCCATAACCGCGATACCTGGGACACTCATGGCGGCAAAGAAATCACCGTCGAAGAGCTGATGAAAGATGTTGTGACCTATCGTCACTTTATGAATGCGTCCGGCGGTGGCGTGACAGCTTCCGGTGGGGAAGCCATTTTGCAGGCGGAGTTTGTTCGCGACTGGTTCCGAGCCTGCAAAAAAGAGGGTATTCATACCTGTCTCGATACCAACGGCTTTGTTCGCCGTTACGATCCGGTGATTGATGAGCTGCTGGAAGTGACTGATCTGGTGATGCTCGATCTCAAACAGATGAATGATGAAATTCATCAGGATCTGGTGGGTGTCTCTAACCACCGTACGCTGGAGTTCGCGAAATACCTCGCGAATAAAAATATTAAGGTCTGGATCCGCTACGTTGTTGTACCGGGCTGGTCCGACGATGACGACTCCGCGCACCGCCTCGGTGAATTTACCCGCGATATGGGCAATGTCGAGAAAATCGAACTGCTGCCTTACCATGAGCTGGGTAAACACAAATGGGTGGCGATGGGTGAAGAGTACAAACTTGATGGCGTTCATCCGCCGAAGAAAGAGACCATGGAGCGCGTGAAAGGCATCCTGGAACAGTACGGTCATAAAGTGATGTACTAATTTAAATAATAACGCCCGGTTCCCCGGGCGTTATTATTTTATTTGAATACACCATTAATAATTGCCGTTACGACAGCGGTACTTAGCGCCACCAAAACTAAGTCGTCGCCTACAATTCGCCATTCATATCCCGGATAGGATGGTAACTGCCCCAGCATAGAAGCGGGCACCGTTTTCTTCGCAATACCTGGCGGTAGTGCTTTACCGCGCGCAACGTTTTTTGCGATTCCCGGCGGCAAAGAGTCATAGCCCGTCAAACCATAATTCACGGCCAGCGTACGCGCACGGTCATAGCTGACATTCACTGAAACATCGTTACCGTCTTTTTGTTTAGCAGGTTTGTGTTGATTATTTGCCGAATGATTTCCGTTATCGCCATGTGAGCCGGAATTACCATGGTTGCCATTATTGCCCTGCCCTCCGCCATTACCATTCCCATTACCAGGATTAGCCATAGCAGGTATTGATACGAGGGAACACGCGAGAAAAACAGCCAATGCGGCAGTATTGAAACGACGGAAAGACATCATGATGGAAGCCTTCTTAAAGTGAGTCCAGGCGCAGAATATCTGAAATATCCAGCTGGTCACAATAGTGACAATTCCCATAATGGGGAATTTTCGTCTGTCAGGAAAAAAGCCTGCTTATGCAGGCTTAAAATCAGGCATGCGCCACTGGCGTTGGATGCTCACCAGCTTTACGCATCAGCATAACCAGATAGATAAACGATACGCTGGCAATCATGATAAACAGCAAGCTGTCGGAATAGCTTTGCATTAACATTGCGGTCAGTGTTGGCCCTAACAGGCTGCCTACCGTATAGCTCAACAGCAAAGCCTGGTTCATCGCCACCAGCTGATGGTATTCAACTTTTTCACAGGCCCACGCCATCGCCACCGGATAGAGCGTAAAACCGGCTGTACCCAGTACAAACAACGCGGGAGCCATTGACGCATTGCTGAGCATTGCGAAACAGCCGAGGATCACAACAAAGACCTGCACACGCAGCACCAACAGTCGGCCAAAACGATCGGCCAGACGACCAATTGGCCATTGCCCGATGATCCCGGAACTCACCATTAACGCCATCCAGAACCCAATCCCCGCATCACTGACACCTTTATGGTTCAGATAAAGCGGCATCAACCCATACAAGGAACCCAGAATGATACCGGAAATAATGCAACCGTTAACGCCAAGCCGCGCCTGTCGCAGGCGGAACATAGGCCAGATAGCCGTAGTACCGTGAGACTCATCGCGCTGTTCCATAATGCGCGTGAAGAGTAACGGTAAAATCCCCGCCAGTATTAACCCCACAGCCCAGGGCAGCACATGCATCAGTTCAGTGGATAGCTTACTTACCATCAACTGACCAAGCACCGTGCCCACATAATAGACCATCATGTAGGCCGCCAGTAAGCGTCCGCGATTACGGGATGTGCCACTGCACATCAATGCGCTTTCCACTACGACCCAAATCATTGCGCAACCGATACCCGCAATGAAACGCCAGCTAAGCCAGCTCCAGAAACCCACATTAAGCCCCAGGCCAGCGCAGCCAATCGCAAAAATGATGGATGCAATGTAATAACTGCGGTTAAACCCAAGCCGCTGAATCACACGCCCGGTCAGCAGCGTCCCCAGTAAGTTACCGGTAAAATAGGAAGAACCGACCATACCAACCTGCCACGTAGGCATGTTTTCATGAGCGAGCCAAAGCGGGACGAGCGTGTTGAGCACTGCAATTGCCAGCGTCAACAACAGCAAGCCACAGAGCAACAACAGCACTGGGCGCGTATAAGTGGGCATGGGTAAAAACCGTGAGGAAGTTCAATATTCGTGCGCATCATGCCACTGGCAAAAACATTGTCAATCTACCACTTTTATCCATCAGTACGTTTTACACCTGGACGATATATAAAACTAATCCAGCAAAGTTTCCGTAGGGTTAAAAGTTTAATTACATGATTGATTAGACTGGCTTATGTCAGAAACAGGCCGACAGGGTTCAGTTGAAAAAATTCATGATGATTTCTTGTGAAAACAGTCCCGAAAAGCCGGGACTTCCGCCCCGGCTGTTACAACGTTATCCTGCCACCGCCATACCTACGGTCATGTGCAAGCCGTAAAAAACACCGCGACCAATCATTTCCCCCACCAACACCAGGACAAATGCCAGGCTCAGTAACGGAATCGCAGGGTAGTGGCCTTTCAGTTGCGGCCCCACCCAGCATACTACTGCCAGGACCAGAGCAGCGACGCGCCATGCCATTAATGCCCCGTAATCCGGTACCAGCGCAGAAGCCTGCTGGACGGAACTGTGAATAGACGCAAGTTCGCTTCCCTGCATCACCACGACAACCATACTGGCAACGAGTGCGAGTAAAGTAATCACTGGCAGCAGTCGCATTGCCCAACCTTCAACGCCTACTATACGCAGTAACAAATAGCCAAGTAGCGGGCCGCCAATGAGCAGCGTCAGGAAGAAACTGAGCGGCGTCCAGAGCGTGTACCAGGTCGGTACCGTATCAATGGTGTTATATACACGCACCATCATCCAGACAAACACTACGCCCAGCAATGCCGTCGCAATAAGCCAAAGCTGGCGCGCTCCCTGCGGCAGTTTCCCTGCCATAGCCAGTAGCCAACCGATACCACCGACGGCAAAAAACAACGATCCTGAGGCGATTTCATTGCTTAGCGCCGAAGAGCCGACCCGGTTGAGGGAGTTCAGCGCCCGCACTGGTGTGCCGAGATGCAACATTGATGCGATAAAACCAATGCCCATCAATACCCACAGACCAAACATCACGCGGACAATACGTTGCTGTGTTTCAGAGTGAACATCTCCTTTAAGGAGCGCCACAGCCAGTACAATGAAGCCACCCACCACACACTGACCAAGCACAGTGAAGATCATCAGCGGCCACTCATGCCATCCGTTTCCCATCTCACACCTCCAGCGGATTTGCCAGGTAGCCGGTCGTATCCCCTGTCGGGCGGCTATTGGCGTTAGGTTTAATCACGATGCACGGCTTCGTGAAGTGCGAAGCAGGGAGCGGGGCGACAGCTGCCAGCTCCCCGTGCTTTTTACGCAGCTCTTCAATCGGCCCGAAATCCAGCGCGCGTAACGGGCAGGATTCCACGCAAACAGGTTTATGGCCTTCGGCGACACGGCTGTAGCAGCCATCGCACTTGGTCATATGACCTTTTTCCGCGTTGAACTGCGGCGCACCGTAAGGACAGGCCATATGGCAGTAACGGCAACCGATGCAGATATCTTCATTCACCACCACGAAACCATCTTCGCGTTTATGCATCGCCCCGCTGGGACAGACTTTGGTACAGGCCGGATCCTCGCAGTGGTTACAGGCGATAGAGAGGTAATAGGCGAAAACGTTCTGGTGCCAGACGCCGTTATCCTCCTGCCAGTCTCCCCCCGCGTATTCATAAATGCGACGGAAGCTGACATCCGGGGTTAAGTTCTTGTAATCCTTACACGCCAGCTCACAGGTTTTGCAGCCGGTACAACGTGCGGAGTCGATATAAAATCCATATTGCGTAGCCATCTCTTACTCCTTACGCCTTCTCGACCTGAACGAGGTTGGTGTGCGACGGATTACCTTTCGCCAGTGGCGAGGGACGCTGAGTCGTCAGGACGTTAATGCTACCAGCCTGATCTATACCTTTCGCATCCGGCGCATACCAGGCACCTTCGCTCAACGCGACTACGCCTGGCATCATGCGCGGCGTCACCTTCGCCTCAATATGGACTTCGCCACGATCGTTAAAAATGCGTACGCGATCACCATTGCTTATCTCGCGTTTGCGCGCATCAATCGGGTTGATCCACACCTCCTGCCGACAGGCAGCTTTCAATACATCAACGTTGCCATAGGTTGAGTGCGTACGGGATTTATAGTGGAAGCCGGTAAGCTGTAAGGGGAATGTTTTACTCAGCGGATCGTTATAATTCTCGAACCCGGGGGTATAAATCGGCAGCGGGTCGATAACATCACCTTCCGGCAATTCCCAGGTTGCTGCGATCGTTGCCAGCGCTTCCGAATAGATCTCTATCTTACCTGACGGTGTGGTCAGCGGATTAGCATGTGGATCCTCACGGAACCCTTTATAGGCGACGTAGTGCCCATCCGGATCGCGCTGTTTGAACATCCCCTGCTGACGGAAAGTATCAAAATCAGGCAAATCCGGGATCGCTTTGCGCGAAAGTGCGTGCAAGTGACGCATCCACTCTTCCTGCGTGCGACCTTCAGTAAACTGCTGCTCAACCCCAAGACGTTTTGCAAGTCCGGACATCATGTCATAAATGGTCTTGCATTCGAAACGAGGCTTAATGACCTGATCATTAAAAATGACGTAAGACATATTGCCGCAGGAAGCATCCAGCGCGAAGTCCATCTGCTCAGATGCCGTACAATCTGGCAGCAAAATATCGGCATATTTTGCTGATGAGGTCATATGGCAATCAATCACCACAATCAGCTCGCATTTTTTATCATCCTGCAGAATGCTGTGCGTACGATTGATATCCGAATGCTGATTGATGAGGCAGTTACCGGCATAGTTCCAAATCATCTTAATCGGCACGTCCAGCTTATCTTTGCCACGTACACCGTCACGCAGTGCCGTCATTTCCGGCCCTCGCTCAATGGCATCCGTCCACAAAAACATGGAAATGCTGGTTTGTACCGGGTTATCCAGTGTCGGCATCCGTTCAAACGGCAGATCATACGACCCCTCGCGCGCGCCAGTATTGCCGCCATGGATCCCGACATTGCCCGTCAAAATAGCCAGCATGGAAATCGCACGAGTTGCCATCTCACCGTTGGCATGGCGCTGTGGCCCCCACCCCTGGCTGATAAATGCAGGCCTGGTGCTACCGATTTCTCTTGCCAACTTCACAATACGCTCTGCTGGAATACCGGTAATTGTCGAAGCCCACTCAGGCGTCTTGGCCACACCATCTTTGCCTTGCCCAAGGATATAGGCTTTGTAATGACCATTGGCAGGTGCGCTGGCAGGTAATGTTTTTTCGTCGTAGCCAACGCAATATTTATCAAGGAATGGCTGATCAACGAGGTTTTCCGTGATAAGTACCCATGCAATACCGTTTACCAGCGCGGCGTCGGTCCCGGGACGAATGGGGATCCACTCATCTTCACGCCCCGCACCAGTGTCGGTATAGCGCGGATCGATGATGATCATTCGGGCATTCGATTTTGCCCTCGCCTGTTCAAGGTAATAGGTCACCCCGCCACCGCTCATACGCGTTTCGCCAGGATTGTTACCAAAGAGCACGACCAGTTTGCTGTTTTCGATATCTGACGGACTATTACCATCCGCCCAACCACCGTAAGTGTAATTAAGCCCCGCAGCAATTTGTGCCGAGGAGTAATCGCCATAATGGTTAAGGTAACCGCCACAGCAGTTCATCAGGCGCGCCACCAACGTTTTTCCTGGCGGCCATGAGCGCGTCATCGTCCCGCCCAGCGTTCCGGTACCATAATTCAGATAGATGGATTCGTTACCGTAATCTTTAATAAGACGCGTCATATTCTGCGCGATCGTATCGTAAGCCTCTTCCCAACTGATTTGCTCGAATTTACCTTCACCGCGTTTGCCAACGCGCTTCATCGGATATTTCAGACGATCGGGGTTATAGACACGACGGCGCATTGAGCGGCCACGCAGACAGGCGCGAACCTGATGCAACCCCTCGTAGTTATCATCACCGGTGTTGTCAGTTTCTACGTATTTAATTTCGCCATCCACGACATGCATGCGCAGCGGGCATCGGCTGCCGCAGTTGACCGTGCAGGCACTCCAGACAACTTTCTCACTGGTGGAAGGTTGGGAAATCGCGTCAGCGGCGCTGACGAGTCGGGAAAAAGGTAAAGTGAAGGCGCTTCCTGCCGCCGCGAGCCCGCCAATAGCGGTGGTCCTCATTAGCCCACGTCGACTCACCTCCACACCGAGTAGTGTATCGGGGGTCTTAGTTTTCATATGTACTCACTTTGCTCACAAAATTTAAAATGTGAAATCGTTATATATTTTTTTATATATCGCAATCTCAACTTTTTAGTGTTTTATTCTGATCCAGCAAGGCGAGTATTAACCATAAAAAAAACAGGCTTATTGTCGAAAATCAAGATGAGCAAAAAAAAGCGCCCGGAGGCGCTTTTTATAAGACAGGAATCTTAGCCGATATACTCAAGGCCGCGCATGTAAGGGCGCAGGACTTCCGGGATCTCAATGCGACCGTCGGCTTGCTGATAGTTTTCCAGCACGGCAACCAGAGTACGGCCGACCGCCAGTCCGGAACCATTCAGGGTATGTACCAGACGCGTTTTCTTATCGGATTTGCTACGGCAACGAGCCTGCATACGGCGCGCCTGAAAGTCCCAGACGTTGGAGCAGGAGGAGATTTCGCGATAGGTATTTTGCGCCGGAACCCACACTTCCAGGTCAAACGTTTTGCAGGCACCAAATCCCATATCACCGGTGCAGAGTGCAACACGGCGGTATGGCAGACCGAGCAGTTCCAGCACTTTTTCTGCGTGACCAGTCATCTCTTCCAGTGCGGCCATTGAATCTTCGGGACGAACAATCTGTACCATCTCGACTTTATCAAACTGGTGCATACGGATTAAACCACGCGTATCACGACCATAAGAACCGGCTTCCGAACGGAAGCACGGTGAATGCGCCGTCAGTTTAATCGGCAAGTCGTCTTCATCGATGATTTCATCGCGAACAAGGTTAGTCAGCGGCACTTCTGCAGTCGGAATTAGAGCATAGTTACTGCTGTCAGCTTCTTCTTCGAGTGGACGCGTATGGAACAGATCACCCGCAAATTTCGGCAACTGACCCGTACCGTACAGCGTGTCCTGGTTAACCAGATACGGAACATAGGTTTCGCTATAGCCGTGCTGCTCGGTATGCAGGTCAATCATAAACTGCGCCAGTGCACGATGCAGGTGAGCAATCTGACCTTTCATCACCACAAAACGGGCACCGGTTAGTTTAACGGCTGCAGCAAAATCCAGCCCCGCATGCATTTCGCCGAGCGAGACATGATCGCGGATTTCAAAGTCGAACTTACGCGGCGTACCCCAGCGTTTCACTTCGACGTTGTCGTTTTCGTCTTTACCAACAGGAACGCTATCATCCGGAATATTTGGGATGGCCAGCGCGATATCACGAATTTCCGCCAGCAACGTATCCAGCTCGGCTTTTGCCGCGTCCAGTTGTTCACCCAGTTTATTAACTTCCAGGCGTAATGGCTCAATGTCTTCCCCGCGCGCTTTCGCCTGGCCGATGGATTTCGATCGCGAGTTACGCTCTGCCTGCAGGTTTTCGGTGTTCACCTGCAAAACCTTGCGACGTTCTTCAAGAGCGCGCAATTTATCTACATCCAGCTTAAAGCCCCGGCGTGCCAGTTTTTCTGCGACTGCGTCTGGCTCGGTACGCAGCAGATTGGGATCGAGCATGCTTATCCTGTGCTTATCGAATTGAAAAAATGAGAAAGTGACCGCAGCCTGCGGCCACAGAGATACACCGACAACATTACCGCAACGCCACTCTCAGCGATAGCGTTTTGTGGGGCTTTTATGATCCTGTTCAGCGAGCCAGGTGAGCTTTTCGCCAATCTTGCCTTCAAGACCTCTGTTTGTCGGATGATAATAACGTGTTTGTGCTAGCTCTTCGGGAAAATAAGACTCGCCAGCCGCATAGGCATTGGGTTCGTCATGGGCATAACGGTACTCCTGACCATAACCCATATCTTTCATCAGTTTGGTTGGCGCATTACGTAAATGTACGGGAACATCGTAATCCGGACGTTCGCGCGCATCAGCCAGTGCGGCTTTGAAGGCGGTATAAACCGCATTACTTTTCGGGGCACAGGCCAGATAAACTATCGCCTGCGCAATGGCCCGTTCACCCTCAGCAGGCCCCACCCGGGTGAAACAATCCCAGGCCGAAATGGCAACCTGCATCGCACGCGGATCGGCGTTGCCAACATCCTCTGACGCAATGGCCAGACAGCGGCGCGCCACATACAGCGGATCACCTCCGGCGGTGATAATACGAGCGTACCAGTACAACGCCGCATCCGGCGCGCTGCCGCGTACCGACTTATGCAGCGCAGAGATTAAATCGTAGAAACGGTCGCCTTTGTTATCAAAACGCGCGCTGCGCTCGCCAGCAATCTCCGTCAAAAGCGATGGCTGAAGGACGCGCTTACCAGAATCATCCAGCTCGGCCATGTCCGCCATCATTTCAAGAGTATTGAGCGCACGGCGGGCGTCGCCGTTGACCAGTTCCGCAATCGCGCGACGGGTTTCATCCGGCAGAGAAATATCCTGACCGCCATAGCCCCGTGTCTTATCGTCCATCGCTTGCGTTAATACCTGCTCAATATCTTCTGTAGTCAAGGATTTCAGCAGATAAACACGCGCACGAGAGAGCAAAGCGGAATTGAGTTCAAACGAGGGGTTTTCAGTGGTAGCACCAATGAAGGTGATGGTACCGTCTTCAATATGGGGTAAAAAGGCATCCTGCTGGCTTTTGTTAAATCGATGGACTTCATCGACAAACAGGATCGTGCGACGTCCAGCATTGCGATTTTGCCGGGCACGCTCAATAGCTTCCCGGATCTCCTTCACGCCCGATGTGACCGCGGAAATGCGTTCAACGTCGGCACTGGCATAGCGCGCAATTACCTCTGCAAGCGTCGTTTTTCCCGTTCCGGGCGGCCCCCATAAAATCATCGAATGCAGATGACCAGCTTCAATCGCCCGAGGCAGGGGTTTGCCCGGTGCCAGCAGGTGTTGCTGACCTATATATTGCGCCAAATTTTCTGGCCGCATACGAGCGGCCAGAGGTTGAAACGCATTGTCGGAAAAATCGAGCGACAGATTGCTCACGCACGCCTCTTACTTACGTTGATCGTCAACCGTTACGCCTTTTGGCGGAGTAAAGGTAAACTTAGTCGCATCTACCGAGCCATTTTGCTGGGCTTTTAGCTGGTAGCTACTTTTCTGATCATCCTGCTCAATCGCGCTGAACTGATGGATTGTGCCATCGCGGTCAACATTGATCGTGAACTGTTTAAGGTTGCCATTGCTGCTTTTGGGTGTCAGTACAAAATCATCGCCGTTCTGCTGAATATTGTACTGCTGCCAGTCGCTACTCTGGTTACGCGCTATCAACATAAAGGGAGTGTTGCTGGTGGCATCTTTCAGCCAGGTTGCTGTAGCCTGCTCAACAAACGGGTTATAGAACCACAATGTTTTCCCATCGGATACCAGGACACTCTCATCAGGTTGCGTCATATGCCAGTTGAATAGATTTGGACGCTTGACCCACAAATCACCCTGACCTTCCTGCACAGCCGCACCGCTTCCGTCCGTCACTTTTTGGGTAAAGCTTGCATGGAAACTGCTCACTTTATCGAGACGGCTTTTCAGATCGCCGGAAGCATCCGCCCATACGCTACTCACCATAAAGCTGCCAAGTAAAGCACAGGTTATCGCGATTTTTTTCATTGTTTTTCCTCAAAACGTCACTCCCGATACGGGAGAACACTTCTGTCACTCTAAAAGCTCATCGCCACAAGCGACAGAAGAAAATACTGAATTTTTACGGCTTTACCGATCTTTGCAATCACTCAAATGGCGGTGGCGCTAACACTTCACGATTGCCATTATGCCCCTGTTCGCTGACGATGCCCTGCGCTTCCATCTGCTCAATAATGCGCGCCGCGCGGTTATAACCAATACGGAACTGGCGTTGAACGCCAGAGATAGAAGCCTTGCGTTTTTCGGTGACGAAATTTACCGCCTGGTCGAATAACGGATCGAGTTCCTCTCCACCGTCAAAACCGCCACCACCACCCCCTTCACTGTCGCTATCGGAGGTAATACCGTCAATATATTGCGGGCGACCGCGTGCTTTCCAGTCCTGCACCACGGCATGCACTTCCTGATCGCGCACAAACGCTCCATGGACACGTACCGGCATTGTCGAATTTGGCCCTGAATAAAGCATATCCCCCATACCCAGCAGTGATTCAGCACCGCCCTGGTCAAGGATGGTACGGGAGTCGATTTTGCTCGACACGGTAAAAGCAATACGGGTGGGGATGTTGGCTTTAATCAGGCCGGTGATTACATCAACAGAGGGACGCTGCGTCGCCAGTACCAGGTGAATACCCGCGGCACGCGCTTTCTGCGCCAGGCGGGCGATCAGTTCTTCCACCTTTTTGCCCACGGTCATCATCAGATCAGCAAATTCATCTACCAGCACAACGATGTACGGCAGTTTTTCAAGCACCGGATGTTCAATCGCCATGCTGTCACCCGGTTTCCAGTATGGATCCGGGATCGGGCGTCCCATTTTCGCCGCCTCGGCGATTTTTTCGTTATAACCTGCGAGATTACGCACGCCAAGCGCCGACATCAGCTTATACCGACGTTCCATCTCATTAACGCTCCAGCGCAATGCGTTGGCGGCGTCTTTCATGTCGGTGACCACCTCAGTCAGCAAATGTGGAATCCCTTCATACACCGAAAGCTCCAGCATTTTCGGGTCGATCATGATGAATTTCACGTCTTCCGGTTGCGCTTTATAGAGCATGCTGAGGATCATGGCGTTAACCCCAACGGATTTACCAGAACCTGTGGTCCCCGCGACCAGCAAATGCGGCATTTTGGCCAAATCAGCAATCACCGGTTCGCCGCCGATATCGTTGCCCAGCACGACGGTCAATGGCGACGGGCTTTCGCGGAATTTGGCACAGTCCAGCACTTCGCGTAAATAGACGGTCTGACGCTTTTTGTTTGGTAACTCCAGACCAACGTAAGGTTTACCTGGAATCACTTCTACAACACGAACCGCTGCTGTTGACAGTGAACGAGCAAGGTCACGCGACAGGTTAGAAATTCGCGCGGCCTTAACACCTGGCGCCAGATTCAGTTCAAAGCGCGTAATAACCGGGCCCGGAGAATAGTTCACCACATCAGCTTTAATACGGAAATCAGCCAGCCGCGCTTCCACCAGACGGGCCATCTGCTCCAGCGCAAAAGTATCAACCGGCTCGACCTCAGCTGGCGGCGGCGTCAGTAAATCCAGGGAAGGCAGCAGCGTTGTCGGTTTTGGCAACGGGCGGCTGTCGCCGTTACGCATTAACAGCGGATGAATCAGGCTTTCCTGGGGCGCAGGCGCTTGTGGCCTGGCTGCTGCGGGCTGCACATGTACAGGCGCAGAAGGCTGAGCAGAATAATTCATTGCATGTTGCTGTGCTGGCGGTTCCGGCTCAGGCATCACGCCAGGCGTAAACAATGGCTCACCCGGACCATCATCCACCAACGCTTTAAATGGCGAGAAGGCGAAATCGTCGGCTGTAAAGGCATGTGCCCCTTTCGGTTGCTCACCGGAATAGCGCTGCTGCTGGCTGGCGGCAAACTGACGTGCCAGTTCAGCCTCTTCGGCCTCACTTTCATCAAGAATAGGGGCTGTCTTATCGTGCTGGTACTCATCACCATAACGGTTCTGCTGGCTGGCCGCGAACTGCTGTGCCAGCTCATGCTGTTGCAACATATCAGCATCGTCGTCATCCAGCGCACCATGTTGCTGGCGCCCGGCTTGACGCGCGCGCTCTTCCGCCATGCGTTGTGATGGCAGCTTGATGCCATAGGAAGCCAGTTCGCGCCGGGTAGGCACACGGACACGGTTCGGGCGCGGCAATTGTGGACCAATACCCTCTTTTACCTGTGGGCGGGCAGCCGCACTCCCATCCGCAAGGCTAAATACCGGTGCAGTAGCCATTGCAGTTGTCGCTGCGGCATCTTTTGCCGCCGCTGCAACAGGAGCAACTGCTGGCATGACCTTTGATTCAACGGGCGTTGTCGGCGCAACCGAGAAAGAGGGCATCGCTGGGTCGGTTGAACGCGTTGGTTCTTCTGGCGGTTCCGGGATCGGCTGATACCAGGCGGCAAGTTGCTCACGCTCACGCGCACGCTGAGCCTCAACCTCTTCAAAATAGTAAAGAGGCGGGCGCGTCTGCTTCACCTCTTCTACCGCTTCCGGCTCAATCTCTGGCGCTGGTGCAGGTTCTTCGTATGGGGGCTCTTGCCATGCCTGATATGTCTGCGGCTGTGGCGCGACCGACGGCGCTTCTGGCTGCCACTCATTGTTCTGTGCAGGCGCAGAGTAGTGCGAAAGTGGAACCTGTTCTGGCTCGGGCTGATATTGCGCCGCAGAGTCGGCGGGAGCAGGCTGCCATGGCATAGGTTCTACAGAAGGCTGGATCGCCGGGCCGGCTGGTGCAGCATGTGCCTGTGCCGCTGTCATAGCTGCCGCGGCAGCCGAAACCGGTTCGGTTGCGCGTTGTCCACTTAACAGCGGATCGTAAGCGTCGATATCAGTTTCAGTGGCGCGATGGCCCGAAAACAGGACATCATCAGCATCTGCTGCGACACCGCGGGCGCTGTAGGCAATCTCCTCTTCATCATCATCCATCCTTTTTCCGGAGAACAATGCTGCATCGGTTTTACGCCCCATTGGATTGGCGAATTTCTCCGCTACGCGTTTACGGCGAGCCAGTGCGCCACGCAAAATACGGGCACGACGCGATTCACGCGGGGCTGCAGGCTCGTCGTCGTATTCCTCTTCTTCGTATTCATCTTCATCGACCCAGGTATCGTCGCGGCGTGTGCGATTACTGGCGAAAGTGAGAATACCGAGGATAATGCCACCCAGTTTTTCAGCAATAGTCACCCAGGACCAGCCCGTAAACAGCGTTAGTCCGGCCGCCCAGACACACAACAAGGCGATGGTGCCCCCACTGCTATGCAGCAGTGGTTGCAAAGTCGTGCTCAGCAAACTACCGATGACGCCGCCAGAGGCGAAATACCAGATATCGTCAGCGTTAATGGCCGCCAGACCGCAAGAGGTCAGGATCAGCGCTAATGCGCCAATAAGACGCAACGAAACAGCGAAATAATCGATAAAGTCTTCATTGGCGCGATGGCGATAAGCAAACCAGCAACCACCGATAATAATAACCGGCAGGGTGTAAGCCATGATGCCAAAAATGAAGAATAATGTATCCGCAAGCCACGCCCCAGGCGCACCACCCAGGTTATGTATGGGTTCATGCCATGCGGTTTGCGACCAACTGGGATCAGAAGGATTAAAACTAATGAGCGCCGCCATTAACCAGACGGCAAACAGAGAAACGAGGATCAGCAACGCCTCAAGGAGTCGACGCCCGCTGCTTAGCTTGGTTAGTGTGACTTCTTTGTCTTCTGTGTATTCCTGGCTCAAGTAAGGCTCTCCAGCTAAAACGGACAACAGCGCCGGGTAACCCCGGCACTGTTGCTGTATGGATTAACAGGAGTGTAATCAAAAAAAGCTGATTTTGCACCTGTTCCGTATTAGCGCGTCTTGATAACCAGACGATTGCTCTGTTTGACCTCTTCCATCACCACATAAGTACGGGTGTCATTCACGCCCGGCAGTCGCAGCAGGGTTTCCCCCAGCAGTTTGCGATAAGCAGACATATCCGGCACGCGTGTTTTCAATAGGTAGTCGAAATCACCAGATACCAAATGACACTCTTGAATTTCTTCAAGTTTTTGTACTGCGGCGTTAAATTGCTCAAACACATCCGGTGCGCCACGATTCAGAGTAATCTCAACAAATACCAGAAGTGATGCATCCAGATAATGCGGGTTCAGCAGCGCTGTATAGCCCTGAATGAAACCCTGTCTTTCCAGCCTGCGCACGCGCTCAAGGCACGGCGTAGGAGAAAGTCCCACTCGTTTAGAAAGCTCGACGTTGGAAATACGCCCATCTTTTTGCAATTCGTTCAGAATATTACGATCAATGCGGTCGAGATCTTTGCCAGGGCGCTTCTTGCTATCTACCATTATTATTGTCTCTCTGTATTCCTTCCCTACTCCTGTCTTGACCCTGTGCACTTCACTGTTCAGGGTCTTTGCCCGTCGCTTTACTCGCAAGTAGATAATGATAATACCGCGTGTAATCCCAGGGTCTGCATTAAGAAGTCCGTTGCCTTACGGCAGCTATCGACATCACGAATGGCGTCTGTCCACGCCATGCGTAGATTTCGCTAGCCCGGTAAAAATGGTATTTACATGCATGAATTTGCATCACGCGTGAAACACTGCTTTTTTCTTCCTTTGATGTTTTCGCAAAAGCGCAGGGCATTGTCAAAGCAAAACATCTTTTTTTAGTACAACATGCCACATATTCATCATCGCCCTTAGGCAATACTCATTTAATCACCTTATAACGGTCCTATTTTCAGAAGAAATTGTTATGTTCGGGATCGCATTCAGCGTTAAATGATTAGTGCCATCTATTACACATATCGTTAACAAAACTGCTGTGCCCTTTTTTTACGCCAGTAAATTCCCTACAATCCAGCCCCATGTCTGCCAAACAATAATGAGGATCTCATGGGTACGGCCAAACACAGTAAGCTGCTTATCCTTGGTTCAGGGCCTGCGGGATATACCGCTGCGGTCTACGCTGCGCGTGCAAACCTGGAGCCGGTATTAATTACTGGTATGGAGAAAGGCGGTCAGCTCACCACGACCACTGAGGTGGAAAACTGGCCGGGCGACCCGCACGATCTGACCGGGCCGCTCCTGATGGAGCGGATGCATGAACATGCCGCAAAATTTGATACCGAAATTCTGTTCGATCACATCAACAAGGTTGATCTGCAAAATCGTCCGTTCCGCCTTTTCGGCGATAGCGGCGAATACACCTGTGACGCATTGATTATCGCCACTGGCGCCTCCGCGCGTTATTTAGGTCTACCGTCTGAGGAAGCATTTAAAGGCCGCGGTGTTTCTGCCTGCGCCACCTGTGATGGCTTCTTCTACCGCAATCAGAAAGTCGCGGTCATCGGTGGAGGTAACACCGCCGTCGAAGAAGCACTGTACCTGGCGAACATCGCCTCTGAGGTACACCTGATTCACCGCCGTGACTCTTTCCGCGCGGAAAAAATCCTGATTAAACGTCTGATGGACAAAGTGGCCAGTGGCAACATTGTGCTGCACACCAACCGTACTCTGGAAGAGGTCACGGGCGATCAGATGGGTGTTAGTGGCCTGCGTATTCGCGATACCGAAAACGCGGATAACATTGAATCACTTGATGTAGCCGGCCTGTTTGTCGCTATTGGCCACAGCCCGAACACTGCCATTTTTGATGGTCAACTGGAGCTGGAAAATGGCTACATCAAAGTGCAGTCCGGTATTCATGGCAATGCCACTCAGACCAGCATTCCAGGCGTTTTCGCTGCAGGTGATGTGATGGATCATATCTACCGTCAGGCGATCACCTCAGCCGGTACCGGTTGTATGGCGGCGCTGGATGCAGAGCGCTACCTCGATGGGTTAGCGCAAAGTAAATAAACGTTACAACTCAGTAACAAAGGTAAATAAGGCGACTATAAGTCGCCTTTATTTTTGCGCCGATGTAACATTGCGAAGCTCAAAAATTTCGATAACTTCACCTGCAAAGCGCGCAATGAATAAAACCCGTCAACAAGAGTTAACCCGCTGGTTAAAACAGCAAAGTGTCATTTCCCGTCGCTGGCTTATGATGTCCCGCCTGCTGGGCGTGGTTAGTGGCGTTCTTATCGTTGCTCAGGCCTGGATACTCGCCACAATCCTGAATCATATGATTATGGAAAATATCCCGCGCGAAGCATTGCTGCTGCCTTTTGCCTTATTGGTGCTGATTTTTATTTTACGCAGTTGGGTTGTCTGGCTGCGTGAGCGCGTCGGTTTTCATGCTGGCGTGCACATCCGTTTCGAAATACGCCGCCAGGTGCTGGACAGGCTACAGCAAGCCGGTCCCGCCTGGATTCAGGGTAAGCCCGCAGGCAGTTGGGCTACGCTTATCCTTGAACAAATTGATGATATGCATGATTTCTATGCACGTTACCTGCCTCAAATGGCGCTGGCCGCCAGCGTACCATTGCTGATTGTCATTACTCTCTTTCCGATTAATTGGGCCGCCGCCCTGATTTTGTTAGCAACCGCCCCGCTCATTCCAATCTTTATGGCGATGGTGGGTATGGGCGCAGCCGATGCGAACCGACGTAATTTCAAAGCACTTGCGCGCCTGAGCGGCCATTTCCTTGACCGCTTACGCGGTATGGAAACACTGCGTATCTTCGATCGTGGTGCAGCGGAAACGGAAAATATTCGTCAGGCCTCCGAGGATTTTCGCAGCCGTACGATGGAGGTCCTGCGTATGGCGTTCCTCTCTTCTGGCGTGCTGGAGTTTTTTACCTCCTTGTCTATCGCTCTGGTGGCGGTCTATTTTGGCTTCTCTTACCTGGGAGAACTCAATTTTGGTCATTACGGCACGGGCGTAACGCTGTTTGCCGGTTTTCTGGCCCTGATTCTGGCCCCAGAGTTCTTCCAGCCGCTGCGCGATCTGGGGACGTTCTACCACGCCAAAGCTCAGGCAATTGGTGCCGCCGACAGTCTGAAAACCTTTATGGAAGCACCCCTTGCCCATCCGCAGCGTGGTGATATTGCGCTGAAAGCGGATGAGGCGGTAAGCATCACGGCGCAAGACCTGGTTCTTAAATCGCCAGAAGGCAACATACTTGCCGGGCCACTGAATTTCACGCTGCCAGCCGGGCAGCGCGTGGTGTTGGTGGGAAAAAGCGGCTCCGGCAAGAGTTCGCTTGTTAATGCGCTTTCCGGGTTCCTGCCCTATGAAGGCTCGTTGCGGGTCAACGGCGTTGAATTGCGCGATTTGAATCCGGATAGCTGGCGCCAGCTTATCAGTTGGGTCGGGCAAAACCCGCAGTTGCCAGCCACTACCTTAAGGGAAAATATCCTCTTGTCACGACCGGATGCCAGTGCCACTGAACTGCAGGCCGTGCTGGATAAAGCCTGGGTGAGTGAATTTTTACCGCTCTTACCCCAGGGGCTGGAAACAGCGCCAGGCGATCAGGGAACGCGTCTTTCCGTAGGCCAGGCTCAGCGAGTTGCCGTCGCCCGCGCCCTGCTTAACCAATGCCAGCTTTTGATGCTGGATGAACCTGCTGCAAGTCTCGACGCGCACAGTGAACAGCGCGTAATGCAAGCGCTTAATGATGCGTCCCAGAACCAGACAACGCTTATGGTGACACATCAGTTAGAAGGGTTGGCCGACTGGAGCGCTATCTGGGTCATGGATGATGGAAAAATCATCGAACAAGGGACTTTTGCGGAACTTTCCGCTGCGCAGGGAGCCTTTGCCGCGCTCCTCGCCCATCGCCAGGAGGACATTTAAATGCGCGCACTTCTGCCCTATCTCGCTCTCTATAAGCGCCACTTCTGGTTGCTGTTGCTGGGTGTGATCCTCGCGATTGTCACATTGCTGGCCAGCATCGGCCTGCTGACCTTGTCCGGCTGGTTTTTATCTGCGTCAGCAGTGGTCGGTGCAGCCGGACTCTACAGCTTTAATTATATGCTCCCGGCTGCGGGAGTTCGCGGAGCAGCGATTACACGTACTGCCGGGCGCTATTTTGAGCGGCTGGTCAGTCATGACGCGACTTTCCGCGTGCTGCAACATTTGCGTGTAACTACATTCAGCAAGCTGTTACCACTCTCTCCCGCCGGTCTGTCACGTTTTCGCCAGGGTGAGTTACTTAATCGCGTGGTTGCGGATGTCGACACACTTGACCACTTGTATCTGCGCGTCATTTCCCCTCTTGTCGGCGCTCTCGTTGTGATTATCGTGGTCACCGTAGGGTTAAGCATACTGGATGTCCCCCTGGCACTGATGCTGGGTGGGATTATGCTGGCCACGCTGATTATCCTGCCGCCGCTCTTTTATCGTGCCGGGAAACCCACCGGCGAAAGTCTGACGCAACTTCGCGGGCAATACCGCCAACAATTAACCACCTGGCTACAGGGCCAGGCGGAACTGGCGATTTTCGGTGCCAGCCAGCGCTATCGCGAACAGATGGAAAATACGGAATTGAGCTGGCATGACGCCCAGCGTCGTCAGTCCGATCTGACGGCCGCGTCCCAGGCTGTAATGTTACTTATTAGCGCGATTGCAGTGCTGACCATGCTGTGGTTCGCCTCAGGCAGCGTGGGAGATAACACTCAACCAGGCGCACTTATCGCCCTTTTCGTGTTCTGTGCATTGGCTGCCTTTGAAGCGCTTGCCCCGGTTACAGGCGCATTCCAGCATCTGGGGCAAGTTATCGCCTCGGCGATGCGTATCACGCAAATTACCGACTGCCCTCCCGAAGTGCAGTTCCCACAGGCCTCAGTGATAGCACCTGCAGCGGCCAATATACACCTGCAGGACATCTCATTTAGCTATCCTGAGCAACCGCAAAAGGCGCTGGATGGCATTAGTCTTTCAGTCAACGCTGGCGAACATGTTGCCGTGCTGGGGCGCACAGGTTGCGGTAAATCGACACTGCTACAGCTATTGACGCGTGCCTGGGACCCACAGCACGGGGAAGTATTACTCAACGGAGTGCCGCTTACTCACTATAGTGAAACTGCGCTACGTGCGAGTATCAGCATGGTACCGCAACGTGTACATCTGTTTAGCGCAACGCTTCGTGATAACCTGCTGCTGGCCGCGCCTCAGGCAAGTGATGAAGACCTGGCTGACGTACTTACTCGCACAGGTCTTGAGAAATTACTTGATGATAGCGGCCTGAATGCCTGGCTGGGTGAAGGTGGTCGTCAACTTTCCGGCGGCGAGCTTCGCCGCCTGGCTATCGCACGAGCGTTATTGCACGATGCGCCGTTGGTCCTGCTGGATGAGCCGACTGAGGGGCTTGATGCTGCCACTGAGAGCCAAATTCTTGAGTTGCTTGAAGAAGTGATGCAAGAAAAAACAGTGCTCATGGTGACACATCGCCTGCGCGGACTGAGTCGATTTGATCAGATAATTGTGATGGACAACGGACAAATAATTGAGCAAGGTAATCACGCAGCGTTAATGGCAAAACAGGGTCGATATTACCAGTTTAAGCAACGTCTGTAGTCGATGTATGTCGCCAGTTCAGGCCTCTCTTCGTGGGAAGATTTTAAAGTGCCGCGCTGGAAGTGACGATATATATGGGGTATTCCTTGTTGCGTTGTGGAGCGTTGTGTCATGCGCCTGGTCCAGCTGTCTCGTCATACCCTTGCGTTCCCTTCGCCGGAAGCGGCGTTACGTGAACCAAATGGCTTGTTGGCACTCGGTGGGGATCTTAGCCCTGCCCGTCTCCTGATGGCATACCAGCGCGGTATCTTTCCGTGGTTTTCGCCTGGGGATCCCATTCTCTGGTGGTCACCGGATCCACGTGCCGTATTGTGGCCCGCAGAGTTTCATGTCAGCCGTAGTATGAAACGCTTTCACAAGTCCTCTCCTTATCGCGTTACGATTAATCATGCCTTTGGGCGGGTAATCGATGGCTGTACAGAAGATCGCGATGAGGGAACCTGGATCACACCGGACGTGGTGCTGGCTTATCATCGACTGCATGAGTTGGGATATGCCCATTCAGTTGAGGTCTGGGAGAAGGATGAACTGGTCGGTGGCATGTACGGTGTGTCACAGGGGACACTGTTTTGCGGCGAATCAATGTTCAGCCGCCGTGTTAACGCATCCAAAACCGCGTTAATGATTTTCAGCCATGCCTTCGCTCGCGATGGTGGTCAACTGATTGATTGCCAGGTGCTGAACTCCCATACGGCCTCGCTTGGAGCTGTGGAAATCCCGCGCCGCGAATACCTTGAATGGCTTGGAGAACTCCGCCTGCAAAAGCTCCCCTCCCATTTCTGGGTCCCCAGGGAACTGTTTTTGCCAGCCTGATGAATGTTTTCGGCACATTTTTTATCAGGGTGTTATAATGGACGCTCAGAGCAGCTTCTGCCTGTTACCCCGCCACCATTCGGGAAAGCTTGTATCAGGGACGTCTTTCATTTCCTTCTTCGTTCCCCTTTACACGTTGCGCATATTGCGTGCCGTGAGTGTGGCGTGAGGGTAATGCGCAAAAGCCGCTTTGCTGCGTTTTATCGCACAAATCTTTACTTAACAGACGAACTTCGGCATTATCTTGCCGGTTCAAAAAAATATGGTAGTGATACCCCCGAGGATTAGATGGCCAAAGAAGACAATATTGAAATGCAGGGCACCGTTCTGGAAACGTTGCCTAATACTATGTTCCGCGTAGAACTGGAAAACGGTCACGTGGTCACTGCGCATATCTCCGGTAAAATGCGTAAAAACTACATCCGCATTCTGACGGGCGACAAAGTGACAGTTGAACTGACCCCGTACGACCTGAGTAAAGGCCGCATTGTCTTCCGTAGCCGTTAATTGTTGAAGCACGCACGTGCAAGAATTTGAGAGCCGGACTGCACGTCCGGCTTTTTTCGTTTCTGAATACGATGCGCCCCACTTTACGGGGATGCAGGCAAGATCAACGTCAGTATGTTGTGCATAAAAAAACCGGACATCAGTCCGGTTTTTTATTTCAGGCAGTGAGTGAGATTAATGTGCTGCTTCCGGTTTGTGCTTCTGTGCACTCTGGAAGCCATATTTCAGCTCATCTTTCTCTTTATCCAGCGTCACCGTTACCTGGCCGCCATCAACCAGCAAACCAAACAGCAGTTCATTGGCGAGCGGTTTTTTCAGATTATCCTGGATGACGCGTCCCATTGGACGAGCCCCCATCGCACGGTCATAGCCTTTTTCTGCCAGCCAGTTGCGGGCATCCTGGCTAACTTCCAGCGATACGCCTTTCTGATCCAACTGCACCTGGAGCTCGACGATAAATTTGTCGACCACCTGATGGATAACCTCAGTCGACAAGTGATCGAACCAGATGATGTTGTCCAGACGGTTACGGAATTCCGGCGTAAAGATCTTTTTGATCTCTTCCATCGCATCGGTGCTGTTATCCTGGTGGATAAGACCGATCGATTTACGCTCAGTTTCACGTACCCCGGCATTGGTGGTCATCACCAGCACCACGTTGCGGAAGTCCGCCTTGCGCCCGTTGTTGTCGGTCAGCGTACCGTTATCCATTACCTGCAACAGCAGGTTAAAGACATCCGGATGCGCTTTCTCGATTTCATCAAGCAGCAGCACCGCATGAGGATGTTTAATGACCGCATCCGTCAGTAAGCCACCCTGATCAAAGCCGACATATCCTGGAGGAGCACCAATCAAACGGCTGACGGTGTGACGCTCCATATATTCGGACATATCAAAACGCAGCAGTTCGATACCCAGGGCTTTAGACAGCTGGACCGTCACTTCGGTTTTCCCGACCCCGGTAGGACCGGCAAACAGGAAGGAACCGACTGGCTTGTGATCGTGACCCAGACCCGCGCGACTCATTTTGATGGCTTCGGTCAATGCCTCAATGGCTTTATCCTGCCCAAAGACCAGCATTTTCAGGCGATCGCCGAGATTTTTCAGCGTATCGCGATCGCTTTGCGACACACTCTTCTCAGGAATACGCGCGATGCGGGCCACCACCGATTCGATATCCGCCACGTTGATGGTTTTTTTACGCTTGCTGACGGGCATCAGTCGTGCACGCGCGCCTGCTTCGTCAATCACATCAATCGCTTTATCAGGCAGATGACGATCATTGATATATTTCACCGCCAGCTCAACCGCGGCACGCACCGCCTTCGCGGTATAACGCACGTCATGGTGTGCTTCATATTTCGGTTTCAGCCCATTGATAATCTGCACGGTCTCTTCGACAGACGGTTCAGTAATATCAATTTTCTGGAAACGACGCGCCAGCGCACGATCTTTCTCAAAAATGTTGCTGAATTCCTGATAGGTCGTCGACCCCATCACGCGAATCTTACCGCTGGAGAGCAGCGGTTTGATCAGGTTAGCGGCATCCACCTGTCCACCCGACGCAGCACCCGCACCGATAATGGTGTGGATTTCGTCAATAAACAGAATGCTGTTGCTGTCCTGCTCAAGCTGCTTCAACAGCGCTTTGAAACGCTTCTCAAAGTCACCGCGGTATTTGGTCCCTGCCAGCAGAGAACCGATATCGAGCGAATAGACGGTGCAATCGGCCATGATTTCAGGCACATCGCCCTGCACAATACGCCATGCCAGCCCTTCGGCAATAGCTGTCTTACCGACACCGGATTCCCCCACTAACAGCGGGTTATTTTTACGACGACGACAGAGAACCTGAACAGTACGCTCGAGCTCTTTGTCACGCCCAATCAACGGGTCAATTCCGCCGACACGAGCAAGCTGATTGAGATTGGTGGTGAAGTTTTCCATACGTTCCTCCCCGCCTGCTTGCTCTTCATTATTCGCCTGACTACTTGAATCAGAAGAAGATTGTCCCGGCTCGTCTTTACGTGTGCCGTGAGAGATGAAGTTAACCACGTCGAGACGGCTCACTTCATGTTTGCGCAGCAGATAAGCCGCTTGCGACTCCTGCTCGCTGAAAATGGCAACCAGCACGTTCGCCCCGGAAACTTCGCTACGGCCGGAGGACTGAACGTGAAACACCGCGCGCTGTAAGACACGCTGGAAGCTGAGCGTCGGTTGGGTATCGCGCTCCTCTTCACTCATCGGCAGGACGGGTGTGGTTTGTTCGATGAAGGCTTCGAGTTCCTGTCGCAACGCCACCAGGTCCACAGAACACGCTTCCAGCGCTTCTCGGGCCGAGGGGTTACTGAGCAATGCCAGTAACAAGTGTTCGACGGTCATAAACTCATGTCGGTGCTCACGCGCTCTGGCGAAAGCCATGTTTAAACTGAGTTCCAGTTCTTGATTGAGCATTGGCACCTCCCCCAAGTTTTATGCCTGCATTCAGGCTCTTTCCAGCGTACACAACAACGGATGTTCGTTTTCCCTGGCATATTTATTTACCAAAGACACTTTCGTTTCCGCGACTTCTGCGGTGAAAACACCACAAATTGCCTTTCCACGATAGTGCACAGTAAGCATCAGTTGCGTTGCACGTTCTACATCATAAGAAAAGAACTTTTGTAGCACGTCAATAACAAATTCCATTGGCGTGTAATCATCGTTCATTAACATAACTTTATACATCGATGGCGGCTTTAGCGCGTCACGCAGTTTTTCATCCGCCAGGTGGTCAAAATCCAGCCAGTTATTGGTCTTGCCCATCGTCAGTTTTCATCTTAGGTTACAGGTTCCGACCCAAATCAATCGGCCGATTACATGAGTCTAGATGTATTTTTAATCTACATCAGGTGTTAGATAACTATCATCTATCGTTGTCATCCGCGACGGCTGTCACAAACCCCTCCAATAGCGTTAACTGCTTCAAATTTTTGATTGATGCACCCCGCAGAACCCCTGCCAAAAGCTTGACGCGATGCCTGATTTCTCTAAATTGTACAGGCGAGAGTTGGCGAGGTTTTGAACAAACCCACACTCTGCCACCGGTTCATTCCATCTTACTTAAATAAGATTTACGAAGGATGTCGAAGCATGGAAACGGGTACTGTTAAGTGGTTCAACAATGCCAAAGGGTTTGGTTTCATTTGCCCCGAAGGCGGTGGCGAAGATATCTTCGCACATTACTCCACCATTCAGATGGATGGTTACAGAACGTTAAAAGCCGGGCAAACCGTCCGGTTTGATGTACATCAGGGCCCTAAAGGCAATCATGCCAGTCTCATCGTGCCTGTAGAAGCAGAAGCCGTCGCCTGACGGTGTTTTCTTCATTGTGTACATGCCGCAGTTAAAATGCCAGTCCAGTCGACTGGCATTTTTATTTACTCCCGTGCCAGCGCATCCACCGGGTCCAGTCGCGCCGCGTTGCGGGCTGGCAACCAGCCGAACAGTACACCAGTAAAGGTAGAACAGATAAAAGCCGTCAACAGCGCAACGGGCGAAAAACCAATCTCCCAACCCGGCAGGAACAGTTGCAGCGTGAAGGCGATAGCCATCGATAGCGCAACGCCCAGCGCGCCCCCTACCAGGCATACCAGCACGGCTTCAATCAAAAACTGCGCCAGTACATCGCTCGCCCTTGCCCCTACCGCCATGCGGATACCAATCTCTCGGGTTCGTTCCGTTACTGATACCAGCATAATATTCATTACACCAATACCGCCAACCAGAAGTGAGATTACCGCAACCAGGGTTAAAAACAGCTGAAGAGTACGTGTGGTCTTTTCTGCCGTTTTCAATACACCGTCCATATTCCAGGTGAAGAAATCCTTTTTGCCGTGGCGTAATGACAGCAACCGCGTAAGCTGCTGCTCCGCCTGCTCACTGCTGTAACCTTCATTGACACGCACGGTAATGGAGTTCAACCAGGACTGGCCGAGAACGCGCGCAGAAAGGGTGGGATATGGCAGCCAGACGCGCAAAATCTTACTGCTGCCAAACATTGACTGCTTCTCTTCGGCCACACCAATCACCGTGGCGGGCATATTTCCCACAAGAATCACTTCGCCTGTAACCTGTGCTTTGTTCGGGAAGAGCTGGCGACGCGTATTGCTGTCGAGGACTACCACCTGTGCCCGACCTTTTTCCTGCTCACTGTTGAAGGTACTGCCTTCGCTAAAGGTCATGCCGTAGACGTTGAAATACTGGCCGCTGACGCCATTCGCGCTGGCCGCCACATCAATATTTCCACTGCGCAGACGCAAATTTTGTGAGACAGAAGGTGTGGCAGACCGCACCCACGGCTGCTTCTGAATGGCAACCATATCGTCATATTTCAGCGCCTGCTGATACTGCGGGTCGTCATCGCCGAAATCTTTACCGGGATAGACATCAATGGTGTTGGTGCCGATGGCACGAATATCGGCAAGCACCAGTTGCTTCGCGGCATCTCCCACCACCACAATCGACACTACCGAGGCAATACCAATGATGATGCCAAGCATGGTGAGTAAGGTACGCATCTTGTTTGCTGCCATTGCCCGCCACGCCATCATCAGCGCTTCCTGGAAACGCCCGGAAAACTGTCGCCAGTTGCCAGGTTCTGATCCAGTGCTTATCTTTTCCGGTGCGTTGTTCTGCTTCGCGAAGGGGGGATTCTTGATTATCTCGCCATCGCGGATTTCGATAACTCTTTCAGCCTGCGCGGCTATTTCCGCATCGTGGGTGACGATAATGACCGTATGACCGCGATCGCGAAGCTGATGCAGGATAGCCATCACCTCTTCGCCCGAATGGCTATCCAGTGCGCCGGTAGGTTCGTCAGCAAGGATAACCTGTCCGCCGTTCATCAGGGCACGCGCAATACTGACGCGCTGCTGTTGACCGCCTGAAAGCTGTGAAGGCGGATAAGCCATCCGTTCGCCCAAACCCAGTCGCGCCAGAAGCTCCTTTGCCCGCGCCAGCCGCGCCTTACGTTCAACGCCCGCATAGACGGCGGGAACTTCGACGTTCTGTGCCGCAGTGAGATGTGATAACAGATGATAGCGCTGAAAGATAAAACCGAAGTGTTCACGTCGCAATCTGGCCAATGCATCGCCATTGAGCGTTGAAATATCAATCCCGGCGACCCGATAGCTGCCGCTGGTCGGCTTATCCAGACAGCCGAGGATATTCATTAATGTCGACTTGCCGGACCCGGAAGCCCCGACAATCGCCACCATCTCTCCTGCATGAATATCAAGGGTGATACCTTTAAGAACGTCCACTTTTCCATCACCGGACGGATAGCTACGGCGAATATCTTTAAGCTCCAGTAGCGCCGTCATTTATTAGCTCCGGGGTTGATTTCCGAAATGACCACCTCCTCTCCGGCATCCAGACCTTTTGTCACCTCGGCGTCGGTATCATTGCGCGCGCCCAGCGTCACCTCACGGTCGCGAACATCGCCGTTACGTAGCACTTTCACTTTGTAGCGATTATCGCCCACCGGATCGCCTAATGCCGCAAGCGGCACAGTGAGAACATTTTTTACACCCGTTAGCTGAATATGTACCTGCGCCGTCATGTCCAGACGAAGAATGCCTTGCGGATTTGGTACCTCAAAACGTGCGTAGTAAAAAATGGCGTCATTCACTTTTTGCGGCGTGGGGAGAATATCCTTGAGTTTACCTTCATAGCGGGTTTCCGGGTCACCCAGCACGGTAAACCAGGCCTTTTGTCCCGGTTTGAGATGGATGACATCAGCTTCGGATACCTGTGCTTTCACCAGCATGGTACTCATATCGGCCAGCGTCAGAATATTCGGTGCCTGCTGGGCAGCGATGACCGTCTGGCCCTGCAATGTAGTGATTTCCGTCACCTCGCCCGCCATAGGCGCAACAATGCGGGTGTAATCAAAATTGGCTTTCGCCGTGTCGAGCGTCGCCTGGTTACGTTGAATCTGGGCATCAATAGTGCCAATTTGCGCCTCTTTGACGGCCAGTTCGGTAATGGCCGTATCCAGATCCTGGCGCGATATCAGATGGGTTTTAGCCAGTTGTTGCTGGCGTGCGAGCGTGACAGCTGCCAGTTTGCGTTCAGCCTGAGCCTGACGACGTTGCGCGCGCAACTCCATCAGAGTCGCTTCCACTTCCTTGATCTGGTTTGTTGCCTGTTCCGGATCAATCACACCGAGCAGTTGATCTTTTTTAACTTTATCGCCAATATTTACCGATAGCGTTTTCAACTGCCCACTCACCTGGGCACCTACATCAACTTTACGCAACGCATCCAGCTTCCCGGTCGCCAGCACGCTCTGCTGCAGTTCGCCAGGGCGAACAATCAATGTTTGATAGTGAGGCACTGGTGCATTCAACTGCTTAAAGAGCCATATTGCCGCCAGTACGAACAGTACTATCAGCACCAGCCAGATTTTTCGACTTCTTCCCTTCAAATTCATAACTTTTCCAGATATCCAAACTGACTCTATTGATGCCAGTATTCATTAAACGTTTGCTCAACGAAACTGAATCTTCTCTTTTTTCACATAATTCATTTATCCGGTGTTGAAATATATTTTGTTGAAATATTGGCACTACGATTACAATTCGAGTTTGTGTCATGTCCACTATCGCTGGAATCACTTCACCAGTACTCTCTGTTAAAACAGGCTGGCAACTTTTCTGTCATCTTGCCAGTGGCAAATTAATGCCGGGCCTTGCCTGGAAAAATCCAACTTATCGGCGAAAATTTGTGCTGCGTTCTTTACTCAAACCGCTCGGCACCGCAAAACTGCTATCCAGCCTGGCGCAGCACCCGGATTTATTACTTATGCTTAATGCGCAGCCTGGTCTTGCCTGTCGATTACATCGCCCGTGGCTGTCATTAACATTCGATGAGAAAAAAACACTCGCCGCGCTCGATTATCATTACAAGACCTTTTGTGAGAGCTTACCTACCGCTGTGCGCTCGGGGTTTTTTACTCCGCAGGGCATCACTTTTGCCGAACTAAACGGCAAGAATGGGGAACACTACAACATCCGCTTGTATGCAGACCCGATGCTGGACAAAGAAGGCGAAGCGACGCTGATTTTCTGCGATGAACAGCGTACCCAACTGGCGGGAATGACCTTCGCGCTGTGCCAATACGAAGGGAAACGCACTCTGTTTATCGGTGGCTTACAGGGCGCAAAAGCGAATGTTCCCCATGATGCTATCCAGACTGCAACCAAGAGTTGCCACGGCTTATTTCCCAAACGCTTGTTACTGGAAGCGTGTACCGTGCTGGCGTCTCACCTGGATATCGAGCAGATTATCGCCGTCAGCAATGAAACGCATATTTACCAAAGCTGGCGCTACCGTAAGAAAAAACAGGACAAGTTACACGCGGACTACGACAGTTTCTGGGAATCGCTCAGCGGTGAACGTACCGCCGAGGGAACCTTCCGCCTGCCGATGTTTATAGCGCGTAAAACCATGGAAGAGATAGCGAGTAAAAAACGCGCGGAATACCGCCGCCGCTATGAGTTACTGGATTCACTGCAAAGCCAGATGCGTCAGATTTTGCAACGTTAATCGGCTCTCCCGCGTGCCAGCCAGAGTACGCGGGAGAACATCTTGCGCAGGAGTAGCGGCACCGACTCCACACCACGCCGCCCCGCTTCCAGCGCAACTTCAATCGCTAAGTCGGGTTTCGACGAACGATGAATTGCTTTGATAATGACGCGACGCATATTCATCGGCACATTTTCAGGCAACTGCGCAACACGGCGATACACATCGTCAAATCCCTCACGAAACATAAAATGCTCCATGTCCAGCGCCGGCAGTTCGGTTAAGTGTTCACGCACCTGATCACGTTCCTCGTTCAGCAGACTGCGCACCGTGGCTGCATATTTTTTACCCGCTTCATCACCATCGACCAGCACATGCCATTCAATACCCATGCGTCTGGCAAATTTGATCAAGGGCTTTAACCCGGACTGGGCGAATTCTATGACTTTAATTCCTTCCGCGTCGAAATGATGCCCGCACTGTCGCGCCAGCTCGTTAATCACCCAGGTCTCCGTTTCGCCTTCTACCAGCAGCCAACAGCGGGCAAATAACGCCGAGGCGCGGTTAAAACGAATATGGAACGCAATACGCCGTCCCTCCTCAGCGTTCATTCCACCCGGCCCCAGGCGCCATGCGGCAACCCGTGACGACTCTCTTACAAGGCGGCACACATGCTCAACCGGGGTGAGTGAAAGCAGCTCCCCGGAGTTTGTCGTCGTGATTTGCTGTAACGGCAGTAAGTTGAGCAATTGCCAGGCGACAGAGAGCATAATGGGGTGCAGTCGCGTCTCAGGATCTTCAACCAGCAGAAGTGGTCGCGCATCGCGGTCCAGGCGCACGGTCCCTTTAGCCTGTAATAGTGTTGCAAAAAAGCCCAGCAGGATGACCCGGTACATACGGCCACCGGGTTTATCAATCATACGGTTAATAATATCGAGGTAACGCCAGCTACGTTGTTCATCGTGAGAGCGACGGCGCATCAGGCGCTGATGGGATGGACCACTACCCTGTTCCGCAAAATAGTGCTCCAGCAGTTGTACCATCGCCGACAGCCCGTGACGAATTTGCCCGTCTGTCAGATTTTGCGGATGAGTCACCAGCTCCCGTGAAAGAAAATCAAGCTGACGCGCCGTTGCTTCCACTTCCAGTGTCTGCGGCAGTGAGCCATTACGGATACGTCGCATAAATCGCGCATCGCGCAGACGAAGCACTGGCATCAGGCGGATAAGATGCCGTGCCATCTCATCAATATCATCAAGGATAAGCGGATGCCCCTGAGCGTCGAGAAAGCTTCTCAGCGTCATCACACTATCATCTTGCGCCAGTTCCCCTTCCAGCCGGTAAAACAGACGCTGATAGCCATCATCGCTGGCAACCCAGCACGGCTGGAGTGGTCGATAACGCCGTGTACGGTATCGACCCGGTTCAGATTCACGAAACGTGAGGATGATATGCAGGTGGTGCTCGCGCCCCTGAATATCGCCCGGCGGAAACCAGAAATCTTCGCGCACAAAATGATATAAATCTGTCTCCGGGGAGAGCAACAGCGTCAGCGCATCCAGCAGGCTTGATTTACCCCAGGCATTTTCCCCGATAAGGACGTTGGTTTGTTCCAGCATCAGCGATAGCCGATTGATACCGCGAAACCCGACAATCTCTACGCGTTCCAGAATCATAGCCCCTCCGGGAAATATGCCTTTTTCCATTAAGTTAGCTCAAGTATAGCGGCATGATACGAGGCAAAACACGGTATTTATCATAGATTAAGCATCAATGAAGGTGATGAAGCTTACCGAAACGCATCTGTTTTATTTTTAACCGTATTGAATTTTATTCGAAACTATTATTCACTGCGTTTGTTCGTTCATCGTAACGCTATTCCCATCGTTTTGCCCTAAGTCAAATTAAGATCATTTATTTGACTGGTTCTTACACATCATTATTTCTAAAATAGTGACCTGACAGTCAGCGAAATGTTTCTGGCTGTCTTCACAGGACGTAGAATTTTATTGAGGATATTATGTTTAGAAAATTAGCGGCAGAATGTTTTGGAACGTTCTGGCTGGTATTTGGTGGTTGCGGGAGCGCGATATTAGCCGCAGCATTCCCTGAGCTGGGAATTGGTTTTGTTGGCGTAGCGCTGGCATTTGGTTTAACCGTATTAACGATGGCTTACGCTGTCGGGCATATTTCCGGGGGACACTTTAATCCCGCCGTAACCCTTGGATTATGGGCTGGCGGTCGTTTTCCGGCAAAAGAGATTATCGGTTATATTATTGCTCAACTGGCCGGCGGGATAATTGCTGCCGGCGTGCTATACCTGATTGCCAGCGGCAAAGCGGGTTTTGATGCTGCCTCCAGCGGCTTTGCGTCAAATGGCTATGGCGAACATTCGCCAGGTCAATATTCTATGACCTCTGCCATTATTATTGAAATAGTACTCACCTGTGGGTTCCTGTTAGTTATTCTCGGTGCGACGGATAAATATGCGCCTGCTGGTTTTGCACCTGTCGCCATCGGTCTTGCTTTAACGCTGATACATTTGATCAGTATTCCTGTAACAAATACCTCGGTTAATCCAGCTCGTAGCACCGCAGTGGCACTCTTTCAGGGTGGCTGGGCGTTGAATCAATTATGGCTATTTTGGGCAATGCCCATTATCGGCGGCCTCCTTGGCGGTATTTTGTATCGTACACTGCTGGAAAAACGTGATTAATTCGAACTAAGCCAATAAATTATTGGTTTATTTTATGTATACATTTTATCTTGCCTGGTCGCCAGAACTTCGCGTCTGAGTCTGAGCAACACCGGCGTTTTTCGCTCAAGGAAAACGCCGGTATCTTCACAATCTGCAGTATCGCTAATAATTCTCTCTATTATTATGTGCGCTTTCTCTTTTTAACATTTACCCCCTAAGCGGTAGACATCAGGCTCTAAAATTGCGCTAAATCAATCTCTCTGCAAATTGCATAAAAAACACCTTTTAAGCCATCCGGGAGCAGCATAATCTTAAACATGCATTTCAAATATAACTTTAATCTATAAGGTGTGACTATGTTTTGTGTGCAATGTGAACAGACCATCCGTACCCCGGCTGGTGACGGCTGCGCGTATGCGCAGGGTATGTGCGGCAAAACGGCCGAAACATCGGACCTGCAGGATCTTCTGATCGCCGCGCTGCAAGGGCTGTCTGCCTGGGCCAGCAAAGCGCGTGAATACGGCATTATCGTTCACGAGATCGATAACTTTGCTCCACGAGCCTTCTTCTCCACGCTGACTAATGTCAACTTCGATTCCGTCCGTATCGTCGGCTACGCGCGTGAAGCAATTGCTTACCGCGAAGCGTTAAAAGCGCAGTGCCTGAACAAAGACCCGGCAGCCACTGTCGATAATCCGATGGCAGACCTGCAACTGGTAAGTGACGACCTGGGCGACCTGCAGCGTCAGGCGGCAGCGTTCACACCCAATATTGACAAAGCGGTTATCGGCGAAAATATTCTCGGCCTGCGCCTGCTGTGCCTGTACGGTCTGAAAGGGGCCGCAGCATATATGGAGCACGCCCACGTACTCGGCCAGTACGACAACGAAATTTACGCGCAGTACCATAAAATTATGGCGTGGCTGGGTACCTGGCCTGCTGACATGAACGCCCTGCTCAACTGCTCGATGGAAATCGGTCAGATGAACTTTAAAGTGATGAGCATCCTGGATGCGGGGGAAACCACCGCCTACGGTCACCCTACGCCGACTCAGGTCAACGTGAAAGCCGTTGCCGGTAAATGCATCCTGATTTCCGGGCATGATCTGAAAGACCTGCATAACCTGCTGCAACAGACCGAAGGCTCGGGTGTTAACGTCTATACCCATGGCGAAATGTTGCCAGCCCACGGCTACCCGGAACTGCGCAAATATAAACACCTGGTAGGTAACTACGGCAGCGGCTGGCAGAACCAGCAGGTTGAATTTGCCCGTTTCCCTGGCCCAATCGTAATGACCTCTAACTGTATCATTGACCCGACCGTCGGTTCCTATGATGACCGCATCTGGACTCGCAGCATCGTCGGCTGGCCGGGCGTGAATCATCTGGAAGGCGATGACTTCACACCCGTTATCGATCAGGCAAAGCAACTGGCGGGTTTCCCGTACAGCGAAATCGAACATCTGATCACCGTTGGTTTTGGCCGTCAGACGCTGCTGGGCGCCGTGGATACCTTGATTGATCTGGTAAGCCGCGAAAAACTGCGTCACGTCTTCCTGCTTGGCGGCTGTGATGGCGCACGCGGTGAACGTAACTATTTCACCGACTTCGCCACCAGCGTACCGGATGACTGTCTGATCCTGACACTGGCGTGCGGTAAATACCGCTTTAATAAGCTGGACTTCGGCAATATCGAAGGTCTGCCGCGTCTGGTGGATGCCGGTCAGTGCAACGACGCCTATTCGGCCATTATTCTTGCCGTCACGCTGGCAGAAAAACTGGGCTGTGGCGTGAACGATCTGCCGCTGTCGCTGGTGCTTTCCTGGTTTGAACAGAAAGCGATTGTCATTCTCCTGACCCTGCTCTCCCTGGGCGTCACCAATATCGTGACCGGCCCAACGGCACCAGGCTTCCTGACGCCAGATCTGCTGGCGGTACTGAATGAGAAATTCGGTCTGCGTTCAATCACGACCGTAGAGCAGGATATGCAGCAGTTACTGAGCGCATAAGGAGCAGAGAATGACGATGCCAACCCCGCAGTGTCCGTGGCGTATGCAGGTTCATCACATCCAACAGGAAACACCGGATGTCTGGACGCTATCGCTGTTATGCCATGATTATTACCCGTACCGTGCAGGCCAATATGCGCTGGTGAGTATTCGCAACAGCGCTGAGCAGATGCGTGCTTATACAATCTCCTCCACACCAGGAGTGAGTGAGTACATCACATTGACAATCCGTCGTCTCGACGGCGGTCTGGGCTCGGAGTGGCTGACGCGAGACGTCAAACGCGGTGATTATCTCTGGCTGTCTGATGCGCAAGGGGAATTTACCTGCGACAACAAGGCCAGTGATAAATTGCTTTTGCTGGCGGCGGGCTGTGGGGTAACACCGATCATGTCGATGCGCCGCTGGCTGGCAAAATACCGTCCGCAGGCTGATGTGCAGGTTATCTTTAGCGTGCGCTCACCCCAGGATGTGATTTTTGCCGATGAGTGGAAAAATTACCCGGTGACCCTGGTGGCGGAAAACAACGCCACGACAGGTTTTCTTTCCGGTCGTCTTACACAAGAGATCCTGCGCAGCGTCCCGGACCTTGCCGCGCGTACCGTCATGACCTGTGGACCAGCGCCGTACATGGACCAGGTTGAGAAGGACGTTAAGGCACTGGGCGTGACGCAATTCTTTAATGAGAAGTTCTTTACCCCGGCGGCAGAAGCGGCAACCAGCGGTCTGAAATTTACGAAATTGCAACCGGCGAAAGCATTTTATAGTCCGGTTGGCGCCACGTTGCTGGAAGCCTTTGAAAGTAATAAGGTGCCGGTTAATGCAGCCTGTCGTGCGGGCGTGTGCGGTTCGTGTAAAACGAAGGTGATATCCGGTAAGTACAGCGTCACCAGCACCATGACATTAACGCCGCAAGAAATTGCTGAGGGTTATGTTCTGGCGTGTTCCTGCCACCCGGAAAGCGACCTCGTACTGGCATAAATGCCGGTCCCTGATAAGCAAAAGCCCTTCCTTTTCAGGAGGGGCTTTTTTATACCTTAACGCCAGTCTGACGGCGCAACGGAGTAACGTCCCGCGCCCAGGAAGGCCAGTGCCAGTGCCGCAACAAAGAAATAGACCAGGCTTTCAATCGCCCATGCGCCCGTCTTATCCAGCATTGCCGTGTTGTTAATGCCTACCATCAACCAGGCAACTACCATAGTGAATGCCAGAACCAACGCTGCCGGACGTACCAGAATGCCGAGAATAATCAGGGCCGGGCAAACCACTTCGCCAATCAACACACCGTAGGCGATAAAGCCAGGCAATCCTTTCGCCACCAGCATACCAGCGATGCCATCAATACCGCCGATGAGCTTGTGCAGTCCGTGGAACAACATCAATCCACCGACGGTCAAACGCAGCAATAAACGACCAAAGTCCTCATGCGCCAACATCTTATTAACAGAACTTAACAGCGATTTAATCATTTGAAATGATTCCTATTTTTATCCAACTGTAAGCAGATTATTCCTAATCCCTAAATAAATAAAGCCCTAACTAATTAGGGGCAATTTACGCACAAATAATGACATTTCATCGACTACGCTTGGTAGACGGAACAATAAGATGGAGGCGTAACGATGAAACAAACTGTAGCCGCTTATATCGCCAGAACACTTGAACAGGCAGGGGTGAAACGCATCTGGGGTGTGACCGGAGATTCGTTAAACGGATTAAGCGACAGCCTTAACCGCATGGGCACCATAGACTGGATGTCCACGCGCCATGAAGAAGTTGCGGCGTTTGCAGCAGGCGCGGAAGCGCAACTCACCGGTGAGCTGGCTGTCTGTGCCGGCTCCTGCGGACCTGGCAACCTGCATCTGATTAACGGACTGTTCGATTGCCATCGCAACCACGTGCCTGTGCTGGCTATTGCCGCTCATATTCCCTCAAGCGAAATCGGCAGCGGCTATTTTCAGGAGACCCATCCGCAGGAGTTGTTCCGCGAATGCAGCCACTATTGTGAGCTGGTTTCGACCCCCGAACAGATCCCGCAGGTGCTGGCCATCGCCATGCGCAAAGCGGTGCTTAACCGTGGCGTTTCCGTCGTCGTCTTACCCGGCGATGTAGCGTTGAAACCGGCACCAGAAACCGCCAGCAGTCACTGGTATCCGGCCCCACAGCCAGTCGTGGTCCCCGCTGAGGAGGAGTTAAAAAAACTCGCGCAATTGCTGCGCTACTCCAGCAATATCGCCCTGATGTGTGGCAGTGGTTGCGCAGGAGCGCACAGCGCATTGATTGAATTTGCCGGTAAGTTGAAAGCTCCTGTTGTGCATGCCATGCGCGGTAAAGAACATGTGGAGTACGACAACCCGTACGATGTCGGCATGACCGGGTTAATTGGCTTCTCATCGGGTTTTCATACCATGATGAACGCCGATACATTAATCCTGCTCGGCACCCAGTTCCCCTATCGCGCGTTTTATCCCACGGATGCCAAAATCATTCAGATTGATATCAATCCGGGCAGCATAGGCGCACACAGCAAAGTAGACATGGCGCTGGTAGGCGATATCAATGCCACCCTCACCGCCCTGCTTCCGCTGCTGGAAGAAAAAACCGATCGCCGCTTTCTGGACAAAGCGCTGGAGCACTATCGAGATGCACGTAAGGGCCTGGACGATCTGGCAAAACCCAGTGAGAAAGCCATTCACCCACAATATCTGGCGCAACAGATCAGCCATTTCGCCAGCGACGACGCCATCTTTACCTGCGATGTAGGCACACCTACCGTCTGGGCGGCACGTTATCTGAAAATGAACGGTAAGCGCCGTCTGCTGGGGTCGTTCAACCACGGTTCGATGGCCAATGCGATGCCGCAGGCGCTGGGGGCAAAAGCGACGCATCCACAACGCCAGGTCGTGGCGATGTGCGGCGACGGCGGTTTCAGCATGCTGATGGGTGACTTTCTCTCCGTGGTGCAAATGAAGCTGCCTGTCAAAATCATCGTTTTTAACAATAGCGTACTCGGCTTTGTGGCAATGGAGATGAAGGCGGGTGGCTATCTCACTGATGGTACCGAACTGCACGATACCAATTTCGCCCGCATTGCCGAAGCCTGCGGAATAACCGGTATCCGGGTGGAAAAATCCGCCGATGTGGATGAAGCCCTCCAGCGCGCATTCTCTATTGATGGCCCGGTGCTGGTGGATGTGGTGGTAGCGAAAGAAGAGCTGGCTATCCCGCCGCAAATCAAACTGGAACAGGCCAAAGGCTTTAGCCTTTATATGCTGCGCGCCATTATCAACGGACGAGGCGATGAGGTGATGGAACTGGCGAAAACGAACTGGCTCAGGTAAAACATCCTTTTTACCTCTACACAAAATCATTCATGATGCGTCAAGGCGGTAAGCCGCATACCCCCGGGAACATAGATACGATGTGACTGGGGTTTGCGGGCGAAGCCAACACAGAGGCAGTGTGAAGGGTAAAGTGTAATAAGGAAATGCCATGATCGATTTACGCAGTGATACCGTCACCCGCCCGGGGCGCGCCATGCTGGAACATATGCTGGCAGCACCGGTCGGAGACGATGTTTACGGGGATGACCCGACCGTCAATGAACTGCAGCATTACGCGGCAGAACTGGGCGGCAAGGAAGCGGCGTTATTTCTGCCTACGGGTACCCAGGCAAACCTGGTGGCATTACTCAGCCATTGTGAGCGTGGGGAAGAGTATATTGTCGGCCAGGCCGCCCATAATTACCTGTACGAAGCCGGTGGCGCTGCCGTGCTGGGCAGTATCCAGCCACAACCTATCGACGCCGCGCCTGATGGCAGCCTGCCGCTCGATAAAGTGGCAATGAAAATCAAACCAGACGATATCCATTTTGCCCGCACCCGGCTGTTAAGCCTGGAAAACACCCACAACGGAAAAGTCCTGCCGCGCGACTACCTGCGCCAGGCGTGGGAGTTCACCCGCCAGCGTAACCTCGCGCTGCACGTTGATGGCGCACGCATTTTCAATGCCGTGGTGGAATATGGCTGCGCGCTGCGCGACATTACCCAATACTGCGACTCGTTCACCATTTGTCTTTCCAAAGGTCTTGGTACGCCCGTCGGGTCTTTGCTGGTGGGAAGCAAGGACTACATCAGGCGCGCCACTCGATGGCGTAAAATGACCGGCGGCGGCATGCGCCAGGCCGGGATACTGGCCGCAGCAGGTCTCTATGCGCTTGAGCATAATGTTCAGCGACTGAAAGAAGATCACGACAACGCAGCCTGGCTGGCGGCACAGTTGCGTGAGATCGGCGCCGACGTGATGCGTTGTGACACCAATATGCTGTTCGTCCGCGCAGGCGAAGAAAACGCGGCGGCGCTTGGGGACTTTATGCGTGAGCGTGATGTGCTGATTAACGCATCGCCAATTGTCCGTCTGGTGACCCATCTGGACGTCAGCCGCGATCAGCTTGCCGATGTCGTTTCTCACTGGCAGGCTTTTTTGCAGCGTTAAGGAGCCGGGTGTGCCGCAACGTATTCTGGTGCTGGGAGCCAGTGGCTACATTGGTCAGCACCTGATCCAGGCGTTAAGTCAGCAGGGTCATGAGATTCTCGCGGTGGCACGCCATCTCTCTCGCCTGCAAAAACTGCAGTTGCCAGGCGTAAGCTGTCATGAAACTGACCTTATCTGGCCGGACAATCTCCCGGCGCTGTTTCAGGGTATCGATACGCTCTATTTCCTGGTGCATAGCATGGGCGAGAGCGGTGACTTTATCGCCCAGGAGCGACAAATAGCCCTCAACGTGCGCGATGCGCTGAGAGAATGCCCGGTCCGGCAGGTGATTTTTCTCAGCTCACTGCAGGCCAAAGAGACCAGTGATTCGAGCCATCTGATTGCCCGCCAGCTCACCGGCGATATCCTGCGTGACGCGGGGGTTCCTGTTACGGAATTGCGCGCCGGAATTATCGTTGGCGCAGGTTCGGCCGCGTTTGAAGTGATGCGCGATATGGTTTACAACCTGCCGGTGTTGACGCCGCCGCTGTGGGTACGCTCACGTACAACGCCTGTCGCGCTGGAGAATCTGCTCCACTATCTTCTGGAGTTACGCCACCATCCGGCGCCTGAACATCGGGTTTTCGAAGCCGCCGGTCCAGAAACGCTGAGCTACCAGCAACAGTTTGAACATTTTATGGCGGTCAGCGGCGTTACCCGTCCGCTGATCCCCATACCTCTGCCCACCCGGCTTATCTCAGTCTGGTTTTTGCAGGTCATCACGTCAGTGCCGCCGACCATCGCTCGCTCCCTGATTCAGGGATTAAAGCACGACTTGCTGGCTGACGATGCTCCCCTTCGCCAGCTCATCCCCCAGCCCCTGCTCACTTTCGACGAGGCTGTTCGTCGTACACTTCGCGAAGAAGAGAAACTGGTGAACTCCAGCGACTGGGGGTACTCCCCGCAGGCATTTGCGCGCTGGCGTCCACAATATGGCTACTTCCCCAAACAGGCAGGCTTCACCGTTGAAACCAGCGCAAGCCCGCAAGCGCTATGGGAGGTGGTTAATCAGATCGGCGGTAAAGAGCGCTATTTTTTTGGCAATTTTCTCTGGCAAACCCGTGCAGCACTCGACCATCTGCTCGGCCATCGTCTGGCGAAAGGCCGTCCGCAACGTCCGTTTTTGCAGCCAGGCGATCAGGTTGATAGCTGGAAAGTGATCATCGCCGAGCCGCAAGAGCAGCTGGCACTGCTGTTTGGGATGAAAGCGCCGGGGCTGGGCCGCCTGAGTTTTACCCTCACCGACAAAGGTCATCACCGCCTGCTGGATGTGCGCGCATGGTGGCATCCGCATGGAATGCCGGGGCTGCTCTACTGGTTGCTGATGATCCCCGCGCATCTGTTTATTTTTCGGGGCATGGCGCGGCGTATTGCGCGACTGGCAGAACAAAACACAGAAAAATAGTAAATTCAGACATTATTCTTTCACGTTTCCCATTGCATACCGCCGTATTTCACGGAAGAATGCGCACGCAATGATTGCGGGTCACTATAGTGGATTGCTATGAAGGTTCTGGTCACAGGCGCAACCAGCGGTTTAGGCCGAAACGCCGTCGAATATTTGCGTCAAAAAGGCATTAGCGTACGCGCAACGGGCCGCAATAAAGCCATGGGCGAGTTGCTGACAAAAATGGGCGCTGAGTTTATTCACGCCGATCTGACCGAGCTGGTCTCCTCACAGGCCAAAGTGATGCTCGCCGGCGTGGATACTCTGTGGCACTGCTCCAGTTTCACCTCACCCTGGGGTACTCAGGCGGCGTTCGACCTGGCAAATGTCCGGGCAACCCGTCGCCTTGGCGAATGGGCCGTGGCCTGGGGCGTACGCAACTTCATCCATATTTCCTCGCCGTCGCTTTATTTCGATTATCATCATCATCACGACATTCGTGAGGATTTCCGTCCGGCGCGTTTAGCAAACGAGTTCGCCCGCAGCAAAGCCGCCAGCGAAGAGGTAATTCAACTGCTCGCGCAGGCCAACCCTAATACGCGTTTTACGGTGTTACGCCCGCAGAGTCTGTTCGGGCCGCACGATAAAGTCTTTATTCCCCGCCTGGCGCAGATGATGCACCACTACCGCAGTATATTATTGCCGCGCGGTGGGCAGGCACTGGTCGATATGACCTACTACGAAAACGCGGTGCATGCGATGTGGCTGGCAAGCCAGCCCGCCTGTGATGCGCTGCCCTCCGGGCGGGCGTACAACATTACCAACGGCGAGCCGCGAACCCTGCGCAGTATCGTGCAAAAGTTGATTGATGATTTGGGAATGGACTGCCGCATCCGCTCCGTGCCTTATGCAATGCTGGATATGATCGCACGCAGTATGGAACGTTTCGGCGACAAATCAGCCAAAGAACCGACCCTCACCCATTACGGCGTATCCAAGCTGAACTTTGATTTCACGCTGGATATCCGCCGGGCAAAAGAGGAGCTGGGGTATGAGCCCATTGTCTCTGTCGATGAGGGCATTGCCCGCACGGCATACTGGCTAAGGGATCACGGGAAGTTGCCGCGCTAAACGGCCCTTCCCGTAAACATCCTCACCCCTGGCCATATTTTTCCAGCAACGCCTCGGCAATCGCCTGCGTTTGCGCATCGGCAATGCCATTCCACAATGCCGGACGGAAATGCATCTGGAACGCCATAATCACCCGCTTCTGCTGGGCGGCGCTCATTTCCGGTTTGACCTCATAACCGTAGCGCGCCAGCAGATCGAGCAGTGATGCCGTCTCTACCGCTTCGTACGGCGCACGCCCATTCAGATAAAATGCCACACGCGCGGCATCCGGCCATGCGCCTATCCCCTGTGCCGCCAGCTCGCGCCACGGGAAAAGTGGCCCCGGATCATCTTTGCGCTGCGGGGCGATATCCGAATGCGCCACCACATTCTGTGGCTGAATGTTGTAACGACTGATAATGTCTTTCATCAGCGGAACCAGCGCGGCAATTTGTTCAGGCTCAAAAGGAGTAAATCGCTTTACCCCGGCCACGTTTTGCCAGCCACGATTTTCCAGTTCAATACCAATAGAGGTGTCATTGATGCGTGTCGCGTTGCGCCAGTAGCTGATCCCCGCATGCCAGGCCAGTTCGCTTTCCGGCACCAGTTGCCAGATACGCGGCTTACCGTGGTGTACAGGCGGATGCGCCGGGATCAAATAGTGCGAACTCACCTGCTTATCGGTGAGCGTCGCCAGCGAAACATCAAAATCATCCGCCGTGTAGTGCACCACCAGCACTTTGATACGCGGATACGCCGCCTGCGCCTGACGGCGGGTATCGAGCTGGTAGCCCTCTTTATCGACGATTCCCTTCTCACCCGCACATCCTGCCAGGAGCAGCGCTAATAAAAGCAAGGATAAAAAACGACTCATCAGCGTGTTTTCACCGCCGTACCGCTCACGCTCACCATCAGCATGCTGCTGTCTTTGCCCACCGTTTCATAATCGATATCGATACCGACGATGGCGTTTGCACCCAGCGCTTTTGCCTGTTCGCCCATCTCGTGAAAGGCAATCTCACGTGCCTTACGCAACTCTTTCTCATAGGCGCCTGAACGTCCGCCGACGATATCGCGGATACCGGCAAAAAAATCACGAAAAATATTAGCCCCCAGAATCGCCTCACCGGTAACAACGCCGCAGTATTCGACAATCGTCTGGCCTTCAAGGGTGGGTGTTGTTGAAAATTGCATCAGTGTCTCCTTTTTGATAGTCAGTGCGTTATAAAGCACATTATCGAAGCAATACACTATTCTTGAAAGGTGGTTATATCCGAAGAGAAAATAAGGAAATCAATATGCGCTACTCTGCTTTGACTCTCGTTTTACCGTGCGCGCTGCTGCTCAGCGCCTGTACCACGGTTACACCAGCGTTTAAGGATATCGGAACCCGCACCGGCCCTTGCATCGAAGGCGGCCCCGATACTGTTGCCCAAAAATTTTACGATTATCGCATTGAGCACCGCAGTAATGATTTTTCCGCACTGCGTCCGTACCTGAGCGACGATCTGGCTGGATTGCTCGCCTCAGCCAGCAAAGATAATCGCAACACCACGTTACTGAAATCCGATCCTTTCTCCAGCAGAACCGTGATGCCGGAGAAAGCAAGCGTCGCCAGCGCCTCAACAATCCCAAACACCGATGCGCGAAATATTCCACTGCGGGTCACCCTGACCCAGGGTTCCCGGAGCTGGCAGGATGAAGTGCTGATGATCCGTGAAGGTCAGTGCTGGGCAGTAGATGATGTGCGCTACCTCGGCGGTGCAGCCCATGCCCCGGCCGGGACGTTGCGCCAGTCTGTTGAGCATCGATAACAAGATGCCCATGAAAGCGGGAAATATGCAGTAATCCCCGCTAAATGTCTGGCATTCCAGCGTGAATGCCGACATTTATGCCTGCTTCCATCACGCCCCGGTATTTTGTGCTAACTTTATGTGTGAATGCGGTTTATATTTAAGTTTTAACGCACAAATATTGCATAACTATTCTGTGAACGTTACTATTTGCGGCCTCAATTGCTATTAGATTGCCTCGATGAGTATAAAATTAAACGGCATTAACTGCTTCTATGGCGCGCACCAGGCGCTCTTTGACATTACGCTTGACTGCCCACAGGGTGAAACACTTGTGCTGCTTGGTCCAAGTGGCGCAGGCAAGAGCTCATTATTACGTGTTTTGAACCTGCTTGAGATGCCGCGCTCCGGTCAGTTAAGCATCGCAGGTAATCATTTCGATTTCGCCAAAGCCCCTTCTGACAAAGCGATTCGCGATTTGCGTCAGAATGTGGGTATGGTGTTTCAGCAATACAATCTTTGGCCACACTTAACGGTCGCACAGAACCTGATTGAGGCCCCCTGCCGTGTGCTGGGTCTGAGTAAAGATCAGGCGCTCGCCCGCGCGGACAAACTGCTGGAACGTCTGCGTCTTAAGCCCTATAGCGATCGTTATCCGTTGCATCTTTCCGGCGGCCAGCAGCAGCGCGTCGCGATTGCCCGCGCCCTGATGATGGAACCGCAGGTTCTGTTGTTTGATGAACCGACAGCCGCGCTGGACCCGGAAATTACCGCGCAAATTGTCAGCATCATCCGTGAACTGGCAGAAACAGGAATTACGCAGGTTATCGTGACCCATGAAGTGGAAGTGGCGCGCAAAACCGCCAGCCGCGTGGTCTATATGGAAAACGGTCATATTATCGAACAAGGGGATGCGAGCTGCTTTACTACGCCGCAGACCGACGCGTTTAAATATTATTTATCTCACTGAGTTCTCGGGGAAATGACAATGAAAAAAGTATTGATCGCCGCGCTGCTTGCAAGCGTCAGTCTGTCTGCTTCTGCAGCGCAGACCATCCGTTTTGCCACCGAAGCAAGCTACCCTCCGTTTGAATCTACCGACGCCAATAACAAAATCGTCGGTTTCGATGTGGATCTGGCAAACGCGCTGTGTAAAGAGATTGATGCCACCTGTACCTTCACCAACCAGGCGTTCGACAGCCTGATCCCGAGCCTGAAATTCCGTCGTTTCGACGCGGTAATGGCCGGTATGGACATCACCCCGGAGCGTGAGAAACAGGTTCTGTTTACCACCCCGTATTATGACAACTCTGCGCTGTTCGTGGGACAAACCGGGAAATACACCAGTATTGATGCTCTGAAAGGCAAGAAAGTGGGCGTGCAGAATGGCACCACGCACCAGAAATTTATCAACGATAAACACCCGGAAATCACCACCGTTCCGTACGACAGCTATCAGAATGCCAAACTTGATCTGCAGAATGGCCGTATCGATGCCGTATTTGGTGACACTGCGGTTGTCACCGAATGGCTGAAAGCGAACGACAAGCTGGCCGCTGTTGGTGACAAAGTGACAGATAAAGAGTACTTCGGCACCGGCCTGGGTATCGCGGTTCGTCAGGGCAACACCGAGTTGCAGCAGAAATTCAACACTGCGCTGGAAAAAGTGAAGAAAGATGGCACCTACGAAACCATCTACAACAAATGGTTCCAGAAGTAATCCTTGATGAATGAAATTTTTCCATTAGCAAGCGCCGCCGGGATGACCGTCGGCCTTGCCGTTTGCGCACTGGTCATCGGCCTGGTTCTGGCGATGATCTTTGCGGTATGGGAGTCAGCCAGGTGGCGTCCCGTTGCGTGGGCTGGCTCAGCGCTGGTCACCATTTTGCGCGGCTTACCAGAGATCCTGGTCGTGCTGTTTATCTATTTCGGCTCGTCACAGCTATTGTTACTTCTTTCTGATGGTTTCACCCTCAATCTGGGATTCGTTCAACTCCCGATACAGGTGCAGATCGAGAACTTTGATGTCAGCCCGTTCTTTTGCGGCGTGATCGCCCTGTCGTTGTTGTACTCTGCCTACGCGTCACAGACCCTACGCGGCGCGTTAAAAGCGGTACCGCAAGGCCAGTGGGAATCGGGCCAGGCGCTGGGGCTGTCAAAAAGCGCTATTTTCTTCCGTCTGGTCATGCCGCAAATGTGGCGTCACGCGTTGCCGGGTCTTGGCAACCAGTGGCTGGTACTGTTGAAAGATACCGCACTGGTTTCGCTTATCAGCGTTAATGACCTGATGTTGCAAACCAAAAGTATCGCCACCCGTACTCAGGAGCCGTTTACCTGGTACATTGTGGCGGCAGCGATTTATCTGGTGGTCACCCTGCTCAGTCAGTGGATCCTTAAGCGTATTGATCTGCGTGCCACACGCTTTGAACGGAGACCAGACTGATGCTTGAGTACTTACCCGAGCTCCTGAAAGGCCTGCACACCAGCCTGACGCTTACCGTGGCGTCGCTGATTGTCGCGCTGATTCTCTCGCTGCTCTTCACCATTGTGCTGACGCTGAAAACGCCCGTTCTGTCATGGGTAGTGCGTGGGTATATCACCCTGTTTACCGGTACCCCGCTGCTGGTGCAGATCTTCCTGATTTACTACGGTCCGGGCCAGTTCCCGGTACTACAGGAATACCCGGTTGTCTGGCACCTGCTGTCGGAACCCTGGCTGTGTGCTTTGCTGGCGCTCTCCTTAAACAGTGCGGCTTACACCACGCTGCTGTTTTACGGGGCGATCCGCGCCATTCCGCAAGGCCAGTGGCAATCCTGTAGCGCGCTGGGGATGAGTAAAAAAGACACGCTGGCAATTCTGTTGCCGTATGCATTCAAACGCGCCTTATCGTCCTATTCGAACGAAGTGGTGCTGGTATTCAAAAGTACCTCGCTGGCCTATACCATTACCCTGATGGAAGTGATGGGACATGGCCAGTTGCTGTACGGACGCACCTATGACGTGATGGTATTTGGTGCTGCCGGGGCGATCTATCTTATCGTTAACGGCCTGCTGACCCTGATGATGCGTCTGATTGAGCGTAAAGCGCTGGCATTTGAGCGTCGCAACTGAAAACACCACAATAAATGCATAAATAGTAATCAACAAAGCGAATAACCCATTAGTTATTCGCTTTTTTTATTAGACAAATAAAATAAGTAATCAAAAATATTGCATATAAATTCATTAGATGGCATTGTGAGTCCCATGCCTCAGACACGGCAACCGCAAAACAATAAGATTGACAGACAGGAGTTCCAAAAATGAAAAAACTGATTCTGGCCGCACTACTTGCCTCTTTCGCTGCTGGCGCAACTGCGGCAGATAAGATTAACTTCGGTGTCTCTGCTACCTACCCGCCGTTTGAATCCATGGATGCGAATAACAAGATTGTCGGTTTTGATATCGACCTGGCAAACGCGCTATGCGCACAGATGAAAGCAGACTGTACCTTCACTAACCACGCCTTTGACAGCCTGATCCCGTCCCTGAAATTCAAGAAATATGACGCGGTTATCTCCGGTATGGATATCACCCCGGAACGTAGCAAACAGGTCTCCTTCACCGAGCCGTACTACGCCAACTCCGCCGTGGTTATCGCCAAAAAAGATGCGTTCAAAACCTTCGATGACCTGAAAGGAAAACGTATCGGTATGGAAAACGGCACCACTCACCAGAAATACCTGCAGGATAAACACCCGGAAGTGAAAACGGTCGCCTATGACAGTTACCAGAATGCGATTATCGACCTGAAAAATGGCCGTATCGATGGTGTGTTCGGTGATACCGCTGTGGTCAACGAGTGGCTGAAAACCAACCCGCAACTGGGTGTTGCTACTCCGAAAGTGACCGATCCGCAATACTTCGGCACGGGTCTTGGCATCGCGGTACGTCCGGATAACAAAGCCCTGCTGGAAAAACTGAACGCGGCACTGGCTGCCATCAAAGCTGACGGTACTTACCAGAAAATCAGCGATCAGTGGTTCCCGCAGTAAGCAGACTCAAATAGAAAAAGCCGCATATTGCGGCTTTTTTTATCCCCTTACGCCCCCTGGAACGGCAGCGTGAAGCGGAAGCAGGAACCCGGTTGCGCATCCACCAGCCGGATATCACCACCATGCAGTTGCAGCATACGCCGGACAATCATCAGCCCAAGCCCGCCACGCGACTCTCCCGCACTGGCCTTTTCCAGAACCGAAGGACGCTGGAATAACGTGGCGCGCAGGGCGCCCGGTACGCCAGCGCCGTTGTCCTCAACGTCCACAATAAGCTGGTCCTCCTGCTGACGGGCACGCAGATAAATCTTCCCGCCGTTGGGCGTATGGCGCACGGCATTATCCAGTAAATTGGTGAGCACCCGTTCCATCATCGACAAATCGGCATACACCAGCGGCAGGTTGACGGGCAAATCCAGTAGTAGCCGGATATCGCGCGTTTCCGCCATCAGATCGAATTTCTGCGCTACATCCTGTAAAAGCTCCGCCATTGAGAACGGCTCCGGTTGCGGTTTGATGCCACCATGTTCCAGCCGCGCCAGTTCAAACAGCTGTTGAGACAGGTGCCGGACTTTGTTGCCCTGGCGCAAGGCGATACTCAAATAATGTTTCGACTCTTCCGCCGTTAAATGCCCGGCCTTTACCGACAGGGTTTCCAGATACCCCAGTAACGAGGTCAGTGGCGTACGTAGATCATGCGAAATGTTGGCGACAAACTCACGTCGTTGTCGGTCATTGTCCGCCAGTTGATCCCACTGGCTGGCTATCTGCCGGGAAAGCTCGATAAAGGCATTTTCCAGTACCGCGACTTCATTTCCCGCCCCGGTATCCGGCACACGCGCCGCCAGTTGCTTGATGGCGCTGATGCTATCCTGCTCCAGCCCCCGCACCTCGCGAGTCAATTTTTTCACCGGCCGTGTCACCCACCACCAGGTAAGACCGCCGGCCAGTGCGCCAAACACCGCCACTAACAGCAACGACCACAGCAATGCGCTCCACAGTGCTTTTTGCCAGGCAGTATCTGCCAGCGCGTTCAGATTCTCGCCCTGCAAAATAATATAGAGATAACCACGCAACTGGCCATCCAGGCGAACAGGCGACACGCTAAAGACTTTTTGTTTGTCGACACTGCGCGGATCGTCGCCGTAGACCGGCCAGGCCGCGCCAGATAAAAAGTGCTGTAACGGGGCAACATCGATATGCTCGCGACGAAGATGCCCCGGCGGTGCGGCATCGGCCAGCAAATCACCTTCCGGGGAGATCATATACAGTTCGACGCTGGGGTTGAGCGTCATCAGGCGGTCAAACAGGGATTTCAGCGTCTGGCGATTCACCTTCCCCTGCGAATCAAGCAGCGGCTCACTGCCGGCAATTTGCTGAGCAAGTCCCGCAGAGAGCCGTTGTACCATCGCATCGCCATAGCGGGTACTACTGTAGAGTTGCACGCTGCAGGCTGCGGCAGCGCAGAACAGGAGCAGCACAGTGAAAACCAGCGTCAGGCGCTGAGTCAGACTTAAACGACGCATCATTCCCCCTCACGCTCCGAAACAGCAAATTTATAACCTTTACCCCAGACGGTCAGAATGATTTCCGGTGCGGCGGCGTCCTTTTCAATCTTCATGCGCAGACGGTTGATATGCGTATTAACGGTATGCTCATAGCCTTCATGCTGATATCCCCACACCTGGTCGAGAAGTGCCAGGCGGGAGAAGACCTCGCCGGGGTGACGGGCAAACCAGTAGAGAAGATCGAACTCACGCGGCGTCAGATCAATCAACTCTCCGCGCAGGCGTACTTCGCGAGGAAGCGGGTCGATGGTTAAACCGTGACAGGCAATGCTGCCCATATCCAGGCGCAGATTACGTCCCATCGCCTCCTGGCGACGAAACAACGCCTTAACCCTGGCCACCAGCTCCAGCACCGAAAACGGCTTTGCCAGATAATCGTCCGCCCCCATTTCCAGCCCCAGAACCCGGTGAGTCTCACTGGTTCTGGCGCTGATGATAATGACCGGCAGATAGCGGGTCATCTGGCGGATACGGCGGCAAATCTCCAGCCCGTCAACATTAGGCAGCATCAGGTCGAGGATCACCGCATCCCAGTCGGTCTTTTCAAGCTGGGCGAGCGCGCGTGCCCCATCCTCTTCATGGACAATCTGGTAGCCTTCATCCTGCAAATTAAGCCGCAGCAGGCCGGCAATATCCCGATCGTCTTCGACCAGCAGTATTTTTTTTGCAGTTTCCATAGCCCGTTCCGGTTGAGTTTCTCTTTCTTAGCTTACCCAATAGTCGCGCATTGAGTTATCACAAATAATTTATATTTCCGTGAGGAAGTCGTGACTGGTCGCGGCGTAAGCTGCAACCAGTCACCTGGGCTTTCCATCCTCAGGCAGGGGGTCAGGTGACACACAACATCTTACCTTGCAAGGAAACCACTATGAAAAAGTTGATCCTCACCCTCGCCACCCTCTGTGCCTTTGGGGTGGCCAGCGCCCATGCCGCCGACACGATGAGTCAGGACGAAATGAAAAAGCAGGATGACAGCACCATGATGAAGAAAAAGGCGCCGATGAAACATGACGGGATGGCAAAAAAAGAGAGCACGATGAAGCACGGCGACAGGGCGAAAAAAGGAACGATGGGCAAAGAAGATGACATGATGAAGAAAAAATCGGACGGCATGAGCGAATAGTTCACCCACCGGCCCTCCGTCCTAAGTGCCGGGGGCCTGTTCGGGCTGCGCCCGGGAGGTATTTCCTGATACCCTAATCCAGGGTGACCTCTCTTTTTTGCTGTCGCTCTTGTGTCATGGGCTGCGCATTTAACGCCATGACCATATCGCCCAGCGTATTGAGCGGCATAACGGGGTTGCTCTCAAGATTTTCCAGGGTACGCCCGGCCCTTGTCGCTGCATCAGAGAGCGCATCGAAAAGTTCTTCGCTATCGTCCAGAGCAAAAGTCTCCAGCCTGTCTTCTGCCCGTAAGGGGACATTTAACCGCGCAACGTCACTCCCGCCCCACTCAATCACAGTATTCCAGACGGCACGAATTACCCAGGAGTCCACGTCCCGCCGATTAAATGCCCGCGCAAACTGACAGATACTTTCGCCCTGACGCTCCTTCGCCATTTCCAGGAACTTTTCGCGCCGTCTGCGTCCGTCCCTCATTCCGGAAACACTCAGCAGAGCCACCAACAGCGCAACGGCGAAAATAGCAGGATTGCCCGTGCTCACAAAGTCACGCACCAGGTAACAGACACCGTAAAGTACTCCGCCCAGCAGCGCAAACAGAACGGCGAATCCCACCACGCCGCAAGCCGGTGTGGCGGGTTTGAGAGGAAATAAGTGACGAGAAGGCATACGCATGGTCAGTGCCCTGATGAAGTAATGCTTTAAACCGTAGAACATTTCACCAGAAGTGTCAGCACTTCGTAATGCGCCGTGTGGGGGAACATATCAAACAGTTGCACACGCTCCACGCGATACCCCGGCAGCGCACGCAAGTCTGCCGCCATTGTGCGGGCATTACAGCTTGAGTAGATAATGTATGGCGGCGCCATCCGGCTCAGGTAATCACAAAGCGCCTGACCAATCCCACGACGCGGCGGGTTTACCAGCACCAGTTGCGGCGCATTTGTCTGGGCGGTCGCGAACTGGGTGGAGTCCAGCGCCTGAAAGTGCAAATCGGTCAGCCCCAGATCAGCCGCAGACTGTTTCGCGCAGGCAATCGCCTCCGGCGCAATTTCGATACCGGTGAGCGTCATCTCCGGTGTGGCACAGTGCAGACCAAAACCACCCACGCCGCAAAACAGATCCCACATATGGCGTACCGGCAGCCCCCTCACCCACTCACGCGCCGTGGCGTACAGCGCACTGGCGACAGCCGGATTGGTCTGAAAGAAACTCTGCGGACGGATCCACAACGGCACGCCGTTGAAGTTTTCCGCCAGCGCCTGCTGCTCAGTCAGGAAGATCTCCGTTTCCCCTTCCATAATTGCCATATGTACTGGCTGGATATTGACCGAAATTACATGAAGCTGCGGCAATTGCGCCTGTAACCACGGCAGTGCGGCACGTAACTGCTCAAGCCTGGCCGGTGAACGCAGCACAAAGCGCAGCATCATACCGCGGGTGTGTCGGCTTTCGGTTAATAACAGGTATTTCAGTTCGCCGCGTTTACGCGCCACGTTGTAGGGCGTTAAGCCTGCACGGGCGATAAAAGGCTTAAGGACAGCGAAAACCGCCTGAAACGAGGCGGGATAAAGCGGACAATCGGTCAAATCTTCGGGTGTACCGTCGCGGCGCAACATACCGAGCAGCGGTTTCTCCACGCTGCCGCTCACCACCATCTTGGCTTTATTACGAAACCCCTGCTCCGGACCGCTGACTGGCGCGCACCATTCCGTCACCGGTAAATCCGCCAGCAGGGTGCGAAGATCGGCCATTTTTGCACAGAGTTGGTCGCCAGTCGTTTGTTCAATCCACTGACAGGAGTGACAGCGCCTGGCATCAAATAGTGCGCACTGCATAATAAAACCTTCTTAATTGCGGGGGCGGCGATTGTACCCCGTTATTGCAGACGGAAAAAGCGCCGGCTGGGGGAAGGGACAAACAGCAGGAACAGGACCAGCAGATCGGGCATTTTCTGCATCATGAGGGTACGGAAAATTTCACGTTTCGATTCGCCAGCGATACTGAAAAGCTCAGGATACCCATAACCTAACGATGCCGCCCACAGATAGCCAGTGGCAATAATTTGCGTCAACAGATACAGCCAGCGTGCCCAGTTTCGCCCCTTCACCACGGAAAAGGCACAGAGAATTTCAACAAAGACCAGCACCAGGCTGCCGAAGAAGATCAGTGTCAGACTCCAGGTTTGCGCACTGCGCACCACAAAGTCGATCATCCCCCGTACACCCAGCACATTGCAGAGCATGAAGACATCCACACAGCGGATAAGAATAATGGCGATAGCCGCTACCTGTACCAGTGCAGGTACATTCGGACGGGCGTGAGACTGATGTGCTTTAGTAAAGAATCCCAATGTGCAGTATTTCCCTGTGAAAAATGCCGCGACAAGCGCGGCATCTGCGACACAACGTTTAAGATTCTAGAATCATTGTCCCTGTCTTGCACGCTGGATATCACGCACTCGCTGCTTTTCCGCGCGCGCCATCAGATACCAGGCGATTAAACCAACAATCCCCACGACACCCAGAATCAGGCTCGCCAGGGCGTTAATCTCCGGGTTCACCCCCATACGCACGCTGGAGAAGACCAGCATCGGCAGCGTTGTCGCCCCAGGGCCAGAAACGAAGCTGGCAATAACCAGATCGTCGAGTGAGAGGGTAAACGCCAGCAACCAGCCAGAGATAATCGCTGGCATGATCATCGGCAGCGTAATTACGAAGAACACTTTCAGCGGCGTCGCGCCAAGATCCATTGCCGCCTCTTCGATTGATCTGTCGAGTTCACGCAGACGTGAGGAGATAACTACCGCCACGTAGGCCGTACAGAAAGTCACATGCGCCAGCCAGATGGTGAGCATGCCGCGATCCGATGGCCAGCCAATCGCGTGTCCCAGAGCAACAAACAGCAGCAGTAGCGACAGACCGGTTATCACATCCGGCATCACTAACGGCGCGGTAATCATAAACGCAAAACCATTAGCACCACGGAAACGGCCAAAGCGCACCATCACCACCGCTGCAATTGTCCCCAGGATCGCCGCCATTGTGGCGGCGCAGGCGGCAATGGTAAGGCTCAGACCCACCGCGCTCATCATGGCGTCATCATGGAACAACTCGCTATACCAGCGCGTTGACCACCCGGCCCACACCGTCACCAGTTTGGAACTGTTAAATGAATAGATGACCAGCATCAGCATCGGCGCATAGAGGAAAGTGAACCCCAGCACCAGAATCAAAATACGCCACGGGGAACGCACTACCGGCAAGTTATTCATGCGTTGTCTCCCATCTGTTTCTGCTGATGTTTATGGAACCACATGATCGGCACTATCAGCAGGAGCAGCATAATAATCGCCACCGCCGAAGCCACCGGCCAGTCGCGGTTATTGAAGAACTCCTGCCACAGAACACGACCAATCATGATGCTGTCCGGGCCACCGAGCAGTTCCGGGATCACGAACTCGCCCACCGCCGGGATAAACACCAGCATGGAGCCTGCGATAATGCCCCCCTTAGTCAAGGGTACGATCACGCTAAAGAAAGTTTTCAGCGGGCGCGCGCCCAGATCCAGCGACGCTTCAACCAGCGAGTAGTCAATACGCGTCAACGCGGTATAGATAGGCAGCACCATAAACGGCAAATAGGCATACACGATACCGATATATACCGCCAGGTTGGTGTGCAGAATAGTCAGCGGCTGATCGATAATCCCCAGCCACATCAGGAAATTATTCAGCACGCCGTTACTTTTTAATATCCCCATCCAGGCATAGACACGAATCAGAAAAGAGGTCCATGAAGGCAGAATAACTAACAGCAGCAAAATGTTACGCGTCGATGGCTTACTGTGCGCAACAGCCCAGGCCAGCGGATACCCCAATACCAGGCAGCATATCGTTGATACAGCCGCTACCTGTAAAGACTGGAGATACGCTTCAAAATAGAGCGGATCGTCGGTCAGTTGCAGGAAGTTATTGATGTTGAGCGAAATGGTGAGCTGATTATCGGCCCACTCCACCAGATCCGTATAGGGCGGGATCGCGCGCGCCATCTCTGCCAGACTGATTTTAAATACAATCAGGAACGGCAGCAAAAAGAGTAAGATCAACCATATATAGGGCAGCGCGATAACGAACTTACGCCCGTGCTTCATCTGAAAACGCGCCAACCACAGGTTAAAACCGCCCGGTTTTTCGACGCGGGTCGGTGGTTCAAGTGTACTCATCACCGCTCCTTAAACCGTCAGAACCACACAACTGTCAGCATCCCAGCACAGGCGAACTTCGTCGCCCCATGTCGGAGTACCTTTACGATAGCGGTGCTCGTTCTGCAACTGTGCACTGATCATCTGTCCGCTTTGTAGACGAACGTGGTAAATAGACAGATCGCCAAGATAGGCAATATGCACCACCTCACCCACCGCGAAGTTATAACCGTCAGCGGGCGGCTCTTCGCAGAGCATGATTTTCTCCGGACGCAGCGCAACATAGACCGGCACGTTATCAACAACAGAGGCATCCGGGTCCACTTTTAGCGGATGAACCAGCCCCGGCGAGTCAATCACCAGACCGTCATCCTCACGCGCTTTAAGCAGGCCTTCGAACACGTTAACTGAGCCGATGAACTCCGCGCTGTAACGGGTGGTCGGGTGTTCATAAATTTCTTCAGGTTCGCCAATTTGCACGAACTTACCGCGGTTCATAATGGCGATACGTCCGGCCATGGTCATGGCTTCTTCCTGATCGTGGGTAACCATTACGCAGGTCACGCCAACGCGCTCCAGGATATCCACTACTTCGAGTTGCATACGGTCACGCAGTTTTTTATCCAGCGCCCCCATCGGCTCATCAAGCAGCAGCAGTTTCGGGCGCTTTGCCAGACTACGGGCCAGAGCAACACGCTGACGCTGACCGCCGGACAACTGATGCGGTTTACGCTTCGCGAACTCCTGCATGTGCACAAGACTCAGCATCTCCGCAACACGACTGGCGATCTCCGCTTTGGGCAGCTTGTCCTGCTTGAGGCCAAACGCGATGTTCTGTTCAACCGTCATATGCGGGAACAAGGCATAGGATTGAAACATCATATTGATAGGACGCAGATAAGGCGGCACATGAGCCAGATCGACACCATCGAGCATAATTTGCCCGGTCGTCGGCTGTTCAAAGCCTGCCAGCATTCGCAGCAGCGTTGATTTGCCGCAGCCAGATGCACCCAGCAGCGCGAAGATTTCGCCTTTGTAAATGGTCAGACTGACGTCATCAACGGCGTGCTGGCCGTCAAACGATTTGGTCAGATTGCGGATTTCAAGCAGAGGCGTTAAATCCTTACGGGTTTTCGCCTGTGGGCGGGGGATAGCGTCATTCACTCAAGTGCTCTCCGGCAAAAAAACTCAACCAGTACCAGCTAGTTGATTACAAATGACCGGACAGAGGCCGATGACCTCTGTCCAGGTTTAGGGCAATTGCACCGCCCCGGTGCAACTCAATCACAGTTCAGGTGATTGATTATTTGCCGCTTTTTACTTTTGTCCACGCACGGGTTCTTACGCGGTCAATTTTCGGATCCTGCACTTTCAGCGTATACAGTTTCGCGAAAACATCCGCCGGCGGATAGATTGCCGGGTTATCACGCACTTCTGCGCTGATCAACGGTTTGGACTCTTTGTTACCGTTAGCATAGAAGACGTGGTCGCTGATGTGTGCAATAACGTCAGGACGCATCAAATAGTTCAGGAATTGATAGGCTTCGTCTTTGTTTTTCGCGTCAACAGGCATCGCGAAGACGTCAAAGAACGCCAGGGCGCCCTCTTTCGGAATGATGTAGTTAACATGCACGCCGTTCTTCGCTTCTTTAGCACGGTTAGCCGCCTGCCATACATCGCCCGCCCAGCCGATGGCGACACAGATATCGCCATTTGCCAAATCGTTAATGTACTGAGAGGAGTGGAAGTAACGAATGTTCGGACGCAGTTTCAGCAACAGATCGGTTGCCGGGCCGGAGTAATCGTCCGCTTTGGTGCTGTTCGGATCTTTACCCAGATAGTTCAATACAGTAGCGAAAATCTCTTCCGGCGCATCCAGGAAGGAGACGCCGCAGCTTTTCAGTTTTTCCAGGTTTTCTGGTTTGAGCACCAGATCCCAGCTGTCGACCGGCACATCGCCCAGTACCGCTTTAACTTTATCTACGTTATAACCAATGCCGGTGGTGGCCCAAAGGTACGGCACCGCGTATTTGTTGTCCGGGTCATGCTGAGCAACCATTTTCAGCACATCCGGGTCCATGTTCTTCCAGTTCGGCAGCTTGCTCTTATCAAGCGGCTGGAACACACCGGCAGTCAGCTGGCGCTCAAGGAAGCTTGCAGAAGGTACTACCAGGTCGAAGCCGGTGCTGCCCGCCATCAATTTCCCTTCCAGCACTTCGTTGGAGTCGAACACATCGTAAACGACTTTAATCCCGGTCTCTTTTTCAAAATTCGCGACCGTATCCGGCGCAATATAGTCAGACCAGTTATATACATGCAGCGTCTTTTGCTCTGCGGCGAGTGTGCTGGCAGAGACAGCCATTAATGCACCCGCAATAAGACCTGATAACCATTTTTTACTCAAAGCGGTCATATCTCATTCCTTCTGGAAAGTCCGTTACCATACGAACAAAGTGTACGCATTTAAGATATGCAAAATTCATGCATATTTTTGTCAGTCTGCACTGGTCGAAGAGGAAAATTCTTTCGGCCGACGCCGCATGCTTTTCAAAGCACCGCAAGAATAACTGTAGCCAGGGTTAGAGGCTATAGGGCAGATTAAAAAACGCCTTTTATCAATTTTTTATGCAGATTCTGTCTATGTGATAAGCCGAAACGGCGAGAATAGCGGTGAAAAATTCTTTTAAAGAAGGTTAAAAGCAGAATTAAAATATTCATTATGCAGCCGCTCTGGCAGCGACTGCGCTAATGTCAGGCAGGCTTAGTGAAGAAAATTGTGTGCGTCATCGCCAGCTTTGAACTCTTCTTCTTCGGGAACAAACAGGAGTTGATGGGCGCGGGCTTCAAGGATCACCATGGAAATTTGCTCTTCGCTCTGGCGCATGAACCACGCAAATTGTTCGGGCGTCACCCCGGCGCCTGAAGATAATGTCTGGCAAACGACCAGTTTAGGCAGGTTATCATCCTGAATATCGAGAAAGGCTTTCACCGTCAAAGAACTGGCATTGATGGCGGAAAGGTCGGCGGCCAATGGCAGCAATGCGGAAGGCTTCACTTCTGCCATCGCAGTAAACAGGATAACGTCATTAATCAGATCGATTTTGGCGTCAAACACCCCGTCGAAATTCTGCATATGCGGCAGGTGCAACGCCTGGCAGGTATCGCATTCGAAGAAACTGATACCCAGCTCATCAAGCCATTGACGAAGCGTGTCCAGACCAGGTGCGACGAGTGAATTCATGCGCAAAACAACCTCTGACGAAAAAAGTGGAGCCATAGCTTACGCAAAAAGCAGACCGCATACCATTGCGTAGCGCGTAAAATCCACTATCCGCCGGTTTTGAGGCAATAGCCGGGCGTGGCATGACGCTCAATCCAGGCAATCATTTTACCCGCGATATCTACCCCTGTAGTCTTCTCAATACCTTCAAGCCCCGGCGACGCATTGACTTCCATCACCAGCGGTCCACGGTTGGCGCGCAGGATATCCACTCCGGCGACGTCCAGACCAAGCGTTTGTGCGGCTTTAATCGCCATCTCCCGCTCACGCGCACTGATTGTCGCCACGCTGGCCACACCGCCACGATGCAGGTTGGAACGAAAATCACCCTCTTTCGCCTGCCGTTCAATAGCCGCGACGACCTCGTTACCCACCACCAGGCAGCGAATATCCCGCCCCTTTGCTTCTTCAATGTATTCCTGAACCAAAATATGGGCGTTAAGGCCGCGAAAGGCATCGATGACACTTTCCGCCGCCTGCCGTGTTTCGGCGAGGACCACGCCGATCCCCTGCGTCCCTTCCACCAGTTTGACCACCAGCGGTGCGCCGCCGACCATCGCAATCAGGTCACTGGTGTCATCCGGCGAATGGGCGATCCCCGTCACCGGCAGATCAATCCCCTGGCGGGCCAATAATTGCAGAGAGCGCAATTTGTCACGTGCGCGCGTAATCGCCACCGATTCATTCAGCGGATAACTGCCCAGCATTTCAAACTGGCGCAGCGCGGCGGTACCGTAAAAGGTAATCGCAGAGCCAATGCGCGGGATCACCGCATCAAAATGGGGAAGCTGACGCCCTTTATAATGGACAGATGAGGCCGCAGGGTCGATGTTCATATAACACGACAGCGGATCGAGAATTTCGACCAGATGCCCGCGCGCAATGGCAGCTTCGCGCAGGCGTTTGCATGAATAGAGCGTTCCGTCCCGGGACAAAATGGCGATTTTCACCCTGCACCTCTCTGAATAAACTGGCAATACTCTGCATATTTCACGTTGCCGGAAGGCGACAAGTCAGTAAGTCCTCAGGAGCATAGCTCACTCTCTGACCAGGGAGCACAGATGCAGCCAACCCACGGACAACGTGAAGTAAGACGAGCAGAAAGCCTGCGTATCATACACGCAGCGGGACACAGGATGAACGGGAATTAGCGCACCGCCCATCCTTGTTTGTGCAAATAGTCGAGGATGAACGGGCGGTTCTCTTTAATGATGGTGCGCCGGATATGATCGCTCCAGGTATCCTGACGGGTATTGCTGCCTCGCGACGTATAATACGCGGCAATTTGCTCATCATACTGTGCAAGGATACCTGCATCGACGGGCTGATAACTGTTTTCATGCAACACCAGCGCGGCGGGTAACCGCGGCTTCACCTGCGGATCGTCAGCAGGCCAGCCCAGGCAGAGCCCAAAGAGTGGCAAAACATGCTGCGGCAGATGGAGTAATTCAGTCACCGCCTCAATGTTGTTACGGATCCCGCCAATATACACGCCGCCAAGGCCAAGCGACTCCGCCGCCGTCATGGCATTTTGCGCCATCATGGCCGTATCGACGACCCCGAGAAGTAGCTGTTCCGCCAGCCCCAGTTGCGCCTGCGGGCAAATTTGCAGATGACGATTAAAATCGGCGCAAAACACCCAAAATTCAGCGGCCTCTGCCACATGCTGTTGACCGCCGGTCAGTGTAACCAGTTGTTGACGCAACGCCGGGTCGGTGACGCGAATAATGGAGCTGCACTGTAAAAAGCTGGAACTCGAGGCGGCCTGGGCACTGGCGATAATCGCTTCACGCTGCGCTGCGGTAATGGGCTCCTGGGTGAAATGGCGAATAGAGCGGTGGGCGCGGAGCAGATCGATAACTGGGGTCATGGTCATTTTCCCTGGAAATAAAACCCCCATTATAGCGAACAGTTTCGCCGGAAATGCTCGCCAATATGTGCTGAAAGGTTGCGGGAATTAACATAACAGGCACAACCTGTTTTATGCGTGGACGCAAAAGCCGCATTATATCCCCTGCTTACCGTCTGGTTTAAGGAGGATCCATGTACGCAGTGATATTTGGTCGCGCGGGCTGCCCGCAGTGCGCCCGTGTAAAAGAGTTGGCTGAAAAAGTCAGCAAAGCACAAGATAATTTCGAGTGGCGTTATGTTGATATCCACGCCGACGGTGTTACCCGCGCAGCGCTGGAACAAGCAGCCGGCAAACCCATCGAAACGGTGCCACAGATTTTTGTCGATCAAAAACACATTGGCAGCTTTAACGAGTTTGATAAGTTCGTTCGCAAGCAGTTCGGCAGAGTAAAATAGACAGGCAACAACCGGGGCGAGGCTGGGCTCAACGCGTCCCGTTGCCAAAGAAGCTGCTGATAAACAGATAACAGAGCGCGCCCAGCGCGCACCAGAATACCGCGCTAAACAGCCACGCAAGCTCCTGCCAGACAGAACGTACCGGGGTAAAAAACAGGCGCATGACGACGAAACAGAGCGGTGCGGCGAGGATCGCGCCAAAAAGTGGCAACATCAGTTTACGCTGACGTGAAAAAATACTGGCAACGGCACCCGGTAAAGTAAAAAACAGCAAACCCAGCTCAGGATGCCCGGACGAACGAAAGGCACCTTCCATATTTGTCACTTCTAAAAAACAGACGACAATGAAAAGTAAAAAACAGCAAATTATGCCTGCAAGTCCGCGTTTATGTTTCAAACAATCCTCCTGACTTTTCTCTATCAAACTCTTCATCCGTTCCAAAGAACGTACGGTCAGATAAAGCGCTATGGCACTCCTTGCCGAAAAACCCCCGCGCGAATAGATGATTCTTACTAGCCGTTGCAATTCAATACGATTAAACTAGCGGCCAGTTATTGTGTTGCCGGGAATAAAGACGCACTGCTGCGTTTTTCAACCTCAGATTCTTCGCAAAACAGTAGCCCAAATAACCCATTCTTTCAATAGCTTACAAGTAAACAAGAAGTTAGCCTCCGTGAATATAAACGTCGCAGATTTGTTAAACGGGAATTACATACTGTTATTATTTGTTGTTCTGACACTCGGACTTTGCCTGGGGAAATTACGCCTGGGTTCTGTACAACTCGGTAATTCCATTGGCGTTTTAGTGGTTTCCTTATTATTAGGTCAGCAACATTTCAGCATAAACACCGATGCCCTCAATTTAGGTTTTATGTTGTTTATTTTTTGCGTAGGTGTGGAAGCCGGGCCAAACTTTTTTTCTATTTTTTTTCGCGACGGCAAAAATTACCTGATGCTGGCGCTGGTATTAGTCGGCAGCGCATTGCTGATTGCTCTTGGGCTCGGCAAATTGTTCGGCTGGGATATTGGTCTGACGGCGGGGATGCTGGCAGGTGCAATGACCTCCACCCCCGTACTGGTAGGCGCCGGCGATACGCTACGTCATTCGGGTATGGACAGTAGTCAGCTTTCACAGGCACTCGATCACTTAAGCCTCGGCTACGCCCTGACCTACCTTATTGGCCTGGTCAGTTTGATCGTCGGCGCTCGCTATATGCCAAAATTACAGCACCAGGATCTGCAGACCAGCGCCCAACAAATTGCCCGGGAACGTGGACTCGACACCGACACCAACCGGAAGGTCTATCTGCCGGTCATCCGCGCCTATCGCGTCGGCCCGGAGCTGGTGGCCTGGGCGGATGGCAAAAATTTGCGCGAACTGGGCATTTATCGCCAGACGGGCTGTTACATTGAGCGAATTCGTCGTAACGGTATTCTCGCGAACCCGGATGGCGATGCGGTGCTGCAAATGGGCGATGAAATTGCACTGGTTGGTTATCCGGATGCGCATGCACGTCTTGACCCCAGTTTCCGTAACGGAAAAGAGGTTTTCGACCGCGACCTGCTCGACATGCGCATTGTCACCGAAGAGGTGGTAGTAAAAAACCATAATGTGGTGGGTCGCCGTCTGGCTCAGCTTAAGCTGACAGACCATGGCTGCTTCCTCAACCGTGTTATCCGCAGTCAGATTGAGATGCCGATTGATGACAACATTCTGCTTAATAAAGGCGATGTCCTGCAGGTGAGCGGGGATGCCCGTCGAGTAAAAACCATCGCTGACCGTATCGGCTTTATCTCTATTCATAGTCAGGTTACGGATCTGCTCGCCTTCTGCGCCTTCTTTATCGTTGGCCTGATGATCGGCATGATCACCTTCCAGTTCAGCTCGTTCAGCTTTGGTATCGGCAACGCGGCAGGCCTGCTGTTTGCCGGGATCATGCTCGGCTTTCTGCGTGCCAACCACCCTACTTTTGGCTATATCCCTCAGGGTGCGCTGAATATGGTGAAAGAGTTTGGCCTGATGGTCTTTATGGCGGGTGTCGGCTTAAGCGCCGGCAGCGGCATTGGTAACAGCCTGGGAGAAGTGGGTGGGCAAATGCTGATCGCAGGTCTGATTGTCAGCCTGGTGCCGGTGATGATCTGTTTCCTGTTCGGTGCCTGGGTGCTGAAAATGAACCGCGCACTGCTGTTTGGCGCACTAATGGGGGCACGGACCTGTGCGCCGGCGATGGAGATCATCAGCGATACCGCGCGCAGTAACATTCCGGCATTGGGTTATGCTGGCACCTATGCGATAGCGAACGTACTGCTTACACTGGCGGGGACCCTTATTATCATTGTCTGGCCGGGTTTAGGATAACTCCGAACTTAAAAAAAATTATTAACACCCGGAGAACTTTTTTTCTCAGCATTAGTCATAACTAGTGCCACTGCTTTTCTTTGATGTCCCCAATTTGTGGAGCCCATCAACCCCGCCATTTCGGTTCAAGGTTGATGGGTTTTTTGTTGCCTGTCATCTGCCCTGCGCTTACTCGCCCGCAATCCTTCCCACCATCGCGCGAATATCCGCACGGCTCAGCGGTTCCCGGTCCACAACAAAATGCAACGTCATCCCTTCGATAAAAGCATCCAGCGCACGGGCGGTTACCGGATCAAACCATCGTTCCAGCGTGGTCTGACTGGTGCGCATCCAGTTTTGCATTACGCTTTTCAGCATCGGTTTTTTGCTCATCAGGGCATACAGCTGATACATCAGCTCCATATTGTGCGGTGTCGTCACCTGAGCGCTAAAAATCAGTTCAGTTACGGCATCACAGGCGGTTGCGGCGCTATCAACCTGCGAAAAAAACGCCGCATATTGCGCGGACATTTGCTGCGTAAAGCGGGTAAAAGCTTCATCAAGCAGCGCATCAATGCCCGCAAAATAATAGGTCATTGAGCCGAGCGGGACATCGGCACAGCTGGCAATTTTTCGGTGGGTGACGGCATGAATACCGTGCTGCGCAATGGTTTCCAGCGTGGCATCCAGGATGCGCTCACGCCGCTGCGGGTCGTTGGGTCTTCGGCTCATAAATCCTCGCAATCAGATGTGTACAAATGTACACATGCTTGCTAGTGTTGTCTTCTCTTTTCCTTGCAGGATGCGACGTAATGCCAGTCACTTCACATCGTAATGCTCTAAGGCACCGGCTCTGGGCGCTATTTACCTTCTTCTTTATTCCGGGCCTGCTGATGGCGTCGTGGGCTACCCGAACCCCGGCTATTCGCGACATCTTATCTGTCTCAACGGCGGAGATGGGCGTCGTGCTGTTTGGCCTCTCTGTGGGTTCCATGAGTGGCATCCTCTCATCCGGCTGGCTGGTAAAGCGTTTTGGTACGCGCAAAGTCATTCGCGCCAGTATGACCGCCGCCATCGCAGGCATGGTGTTGTTGAGTCTGGCTCTGTGGCTGGCTTCCCCGCTGCTGTTTGCCGTTGGACTGGCGTTTTTTGGCGGCAGTATGGGTGCAGGCGAAGTGGCGATAAATATTGAAGGCGCGGTGGTAGAACGCGAAATGAATAAAACTGTCCTGCCGATGATGCACGGCTTCTACAGCCTCGGCACACTGGCTGGCGCAGGGGTTGGTATGACCCTGACCGCTTTAGGTACACCGGCAACCTTGCACATTCTGCTGGCTGCGGTAGTCGCCATTGCGCCGATTGCGTTGGCTATTTCTGCCATTCCCGAAGGGACCGGTAAAGATACCCCTGAAGATAAGCAGCGTAACAAACAGGGACTCCCCTTCTATCGTGATATTCAGCTCCTGTTAATTGGGGTTGTAGTGCTGGCGATGGCCTTTGCCGAAGGTTCTGCCAATGACTGGCTGCCGTTATTAATGGTCGACGGCCATGGGTTTAACCCCACCTCCGGCTCGTTAATCTATGCCGGTTTTACCCTCGGAATGACGGTCGGCCGCTTTACCGGCGGCTGGTTTATAGACCGTTACAGCCGCGTCACCGTAGTCCGCGCCAGCGCAGTAATGGGCGCCTTAGGTATTGGGCTGATTATTTTTGTCGATAATGCGTGGATTGCCGGAATGTCGGTTATTTTCTGGGGACTGGGTGCATCGCTGGGCTTCCCGCTGACCATTTCTGCCGCCAGCGATACCGGACCCGATGCGCCAACCCGCGTCAGCGTGGTCGCCACAACGGGCTATCTGGCATTTCTGGTAGGGCCGCCGCTGCTTGGTTTCTTAGGGGAACACTACGGCTTGCGCAGCGCAATGCTGGTGGTGTTAGGCCTCGTTCTGGTCGCCGCGCTGGTTGCTAAAGCGGTGGCAAAGCCGGAGCGCGACATGCAATCGGCAACCGGGTAATGCGCACATGCGGCAACACTTCGCCGGGATCGATTACGCATACTTCGCCCTGCTGTGTGGCTGGCATATTGCCAGCCACCGTCAATTATCGAGGCGAAAATGAAAGTTCAACTGTTAACGGCGCTGCTGTTTAGCACGCTCTCTTCTTGCGCTCTGGCGCAAAACGTGACGGTCAATGTCCCGGATGGTTACAAAATCGAGTTAGTCCCCATCAACACCCCCACAGCGCAAGCTAATTATGTTGCACCGCAGGTGGTTGCCCCTGCGCCAGTTGTTCGCGTTGCGCCTCGTGTCCGTCATCTGGCAAGCGTCGGCGAAGGGATGATTATCGAACATCAAATTGACGATCATCACTAACCATTCACCGGGACTTACGCGCGCGCATTCGCTTTTTATTACCGTTAATTCTTCCTCTCTTCTCTGGCCAGCAGCAGGCTCAATGAGGCTGGTAATACCGTAAGTGTTACCAGCGTGGCCACGAGAAGTCCGCCGATAATGGCATAGGCCATCGGCCCCCAAAAGACCTGATGTGATATGGGAATCATACCCAGTATTGCCGCGCAGGCCGTTAAAACGATGGGACGCGAACGATGCTCCGCTGCCGCAACGATGGCTTCGCGCGAAGCCATCCCCTGCGCCTGATTGTTGTCCACTTCGCTTATCAGAATCACCGCATTGCGGATAATCATCCCTGCCAGCGCGATCACGCCCAGCAATGCCACAAATCCCATTGGCGTTCCTGTCGGCAACATTGCTAATACGATGCCAGGCAAACCAAAAGGCGCCATAAACAGCGCGAGCAGCATACGCGAGAAACGCTGCAACTGAACCATTAACAGCACCAGCATTGCAATGAGGGTCACAGGCAACACCGCGAAAACTGAGCTATTCCCCTTATCCGATTCCGCTACCGTTCCCCCTTCTTCAATGTGATATCCCGCCGGCAGTTGCGTACGCAGTTGATCAATATCCGCACGCAGTGCAGATGAGACGGTCTGTGCGTTAAGGCCTGGCGCGAGGTCTGTCTGCACGGTAATAAAGGGAAGACGTTGGCGACGCCAGATAACCGGATCGTCAACGCCCCATACAGGCGTGGCGACTTCGCTTAGCGGAATTTTCTTTCCCGTCGCGGTTGTCAGCACCAGGGACGATAACGCGCTGATATCCAGACGCTCATTATCGTTTGCACGTAGCACCACATCCACGAGGCGATCATTATCCCGGACTGTGGTAACAGTTCGGCCAGACCAGACCGTATTAAGCGTTTGAGCGATATCTTCTGAGGAGACGCCTGCTGCCCGCGCTGCCGTCTGGTTGACATTAAGCGTGATCACTCTTTCCGGTTCGCCAGCGGTAAGGTTAACCTCGCGCGCAAAAGGCGATGCTCCGATTTTAGCGGCAACACGACTGGCGATTAACCGTACCTGGGCATAATCAGGCCCGCTCACGCGGTATTTTATGGGCCAGCCTACTGGCGGTCCTAATTCGAGGGGGGACACACGCGTCGTCAGGTCGCCAAACTGGCTGGCTAAAAGGGTCGTGAGTTGCTGTTGTAAGCGGTCTCTCGCTGTCAGATCCTTCGCCACAATAACGAGTTGCGCGGTGTTTTCGTTATCTGGCAGGACTTCCATTGGCAAATAAAAACGTATGGCGCCCGATCCGACGTAGGTTGTGTAATGGTCAATATTTTCATTACCGCTTATCGCTTTTTCAAAACGTTCTGCCTGCCGTTCCGTTTCCGGTTGCGAGGTATTCGCCGGGAGCGAAAGACTAACGAGCAGTTCGGGTCGGTCCGATGCCGGGAAAAACTCCCCCTGCATATATGTCGCCCCAACGCCTGCCAAAATAAGCGCCAGTAAGGCAAGACCGATTGTGGTCAGCCGATAACGCAACACGCGCTCCAGTAAAGAGCGATAGGCCAGCGCAAGCCTGCCTGCGCCCCCGCCATGTTTCTTAATATGTGCAGGAAGTAACCAGGTGCCAGTCAGCGGCGAGAAAAGGATGGCGACAACCCAGGAGCAAAGTAGCGCTATCAGAACAACGGCAAACAGTGAGAAGCAGTATTCTCCGGCGCTGGAAGCCGCAAAGCCGACAGGAATGAACCCGGCTATCATCACCAGCGTTCCCGTCAACATGGGAAAAGCCGTGGTTTTGAAAGCGTAAGTGGCGGCATTTTTACGCGAGTCGCCCGCCTCGAGCCGTGCCACCATCGCTTCTACCGTTATCATCGCGTCATCAACCAGAAGCCCGAGCGCAATAATGAGCGCCCCCAGAGAGATACGCTGTAAACCAATATTGGTCAGCATCATGCCGACAAAGGTCATTGCCAGTACCAGAGGTATTGCTGCTGCGACCACCAGCCCGGCTCGCATGCCGAGCGAGATAAAGGAGACGGCCAGCACGATCAGAACAGCTTCAATAAGCACACGGACAAAACCACTGACGGCATCGCTCACGACAACAGACTGATCGGCAACTTTCACCATTTCAATACCGTGAGGTAACTGGTTTTTGACCTGCGCCATTCGGGCGTTAAGCGTCTTACCGAAACGCAACATGTTACCGGTTGAGGCCATTGATATCGCAAGCCCTATCGCAGGTTGTCCATTTGCCCGAAAAAGAGGGGTGGCGGGTTCAGCAATTTTACGCGTGACGGTAGCGATATCCGTCAGGGGAATATACCGGTCATTGATATGCAGTGTGACAGCGCGAAGGCTCTCTTCTGAGACCAACGCGCCACTCACCCGCAAGGCAATGTTATCGTTTTCGGTACGGATCGTGCCGGAGGGTTCGACGGCATTCTGGGCCTTTAATGCCTCGCTCACCTGCTGAACGTCTAAACCCATACCGGCGAGTTGTCGGGGAGAAAAGGCAATAACAATCTGCTCCTGCTGTTCACCCAGAAGCGTAATCTTACCGATATCTTTAACCGACATCAGATTACGGCGGATCTCTTCTACGCGATCGCGTAACTCCCGCGAAGTGTAGCCATCGGCTGTGAACGCATAAATGGTGCCGAACGTATCATCAAACTCATCATTTACAGCAGGCCCTTGCGCCCCCTCTGGTAATGAGGTTGCGATATCCTGCATTTTTTTGCGAACCTGATACCAAATCCCCTGAACTTGCTGCGGCGGCGTGTCGTCCCGTAAGTTCACATAAATAACGCTACGGCCTGCCCGGGTTTCGCTTTCTATATAATCGAGCCAGGGCGTCTCCTGCAGTTTTTTCTCCAGAACATCGGTGACAAGCCTGGTCGTCTCCTCAACAGTAGCGCCTGGCCACTGCGCGGAGACCACCGCCGTTTTTATGGTGAATGCCGGGTCTTCATTTCGCGGGAGTTTTTCATAACTCAAGATTCCCGCGACGAGAATCAGCATCATAAACATGCTCACCAGTTGCTGATGTTCAAGCGCCCATGCGGAAAGATTGAAGCGCTGCTTTTTAGCGGAAGCATTCATGACTGGCGCTCCCCCGGAATAACTTTTTCGCCATCACGTAACTTATTCACGCCTGCGGTGATGACTTTATCGCCGGGATGAAGGCCTGATGAAACGAACGCGAAGGAGGCAACATAGCCTGATAAAGTGACCTCACGTAACTGCGCCTGCCCATTATTATCAATAACAAAGATGGCGGGTTTATCGCCGATGCGACTCAGCGCGGTGGCGGGGATCTTATAACCGGGCAACACATACGACGGGATTTCAATGGTCGCGCTTGCCCCCAACGCCATCCCGGCAGGCGGGTTATTAAGCGCAACCCTGACTTGCCAGGTTCTTGTTTGTGGGTCGGCCTGGGGGCTGATATCACGCAGTGTACCGATGGTTTTTACGGCTGGATCTGACAACAACGCAACGTGAAATACCCTCTCTTTTGCATCCGGGGTGGAAAGTCGCCGGGGGTCAGCAATATCAAATACCACATCACGAGCCTCGCTGGTCGCAAGGGTAAAGACCGTTTGCCCGGCGCTCACAACCTGACCTGCAGAGACACTGACGCGGGTAATAACGCCATCAGCAGGTGCGGTCAGTTTCGTCCAGGCAAGATTATCCTGTGCATTGCGCATGGCGGCCATGCTGCTTTTAAGGCGTGATGCCGCCGCTTGCCAGTCAGCACGCGCGCTATCAAGCTGAGTACGGGCGATAGCGCCGGAGGGCAAGAGTTTTTGCATTCGGTTCAAATTCAGCAATGCGACCTGTTCGGCTGCTTTGGCACTCTCTACATCAGCGCGGGCACTGGCAAGTTCATTTGTTCCTGTCTGGCTTTCTAATGTCGCCAGCACTTGCCCCGCATGCACATGATCGCCGATATCAACGAGACGGCTCACCATGCGGCCGTTCAGTCGGAAAGAGAGCAAGGTTTCATCATGGGCACGTATTTCTCCGGTTCGTACATCGACCGGAAAAGAGGATAAGGTTTGAATAACAACGTAGCGAACGGGCCGCGGTGGAGCGGCCTTGTGCGTCTCCTTCTCCCCGCAGCCGGTCAGGAAAAAAATTAACACCACCGGAGTGATGAGCGGCAGCAAAGAAAGAAGTGAAAATTGACGTGCGGCATTAAAAAGATGATGCGCGCTTTGACGAAATAATATGGTGAGCTGTTCTGACATAACGCCACTCCTGATCGGTAATGGCGTCATTACACCTTTATGAAGTCGAGATTCTCTTCATTTTCCATCAAGGATTCATCAAGAGTGCATTTATATGTCCTCAGCCGGCAGGGTTATCTCTACCAGCAGGCCCCCTTTTTCGGGCAAAAAAGCTGCAATATACCCACCGTGAGCGAGGCAAATAGCCCTGGCTATGGATAACCCGAGCCCGCTGCCCCCGGAATGCCGCGCCCGCGAAGCATCGGCTCGCGTGAACCGATCGAAGATTATCGGCAAGAAAGCGGGGTCTACGCCTGGACCATCATCATTAAAGGTAATGCTGAACACATCTGCATTGCGACGAACGCCAATGTTTAAATGTCCCCCCTGCCGCCCGTAGCGCAAGGCGTTTTCCATAATAATCGTAAAGGCCTGACCCAGGCGCAGAGCATCCCCATTGAAAATGGACGGTGAAGTATCAGCAACAGTAATGCTCATGCCGGACGTATCCGCCTGTAACTTTAACCATGCTGCACGCTCACGCAATAACTCCTCAAGACACAGAGGATGACGGTCGAGGGTCAGTTGTCCGGCATCTGCCAGTGAAAGTAAGTGTAATTCTTCGGTAAGGCGACTCAGGAGCAACAGTTGGTTCATCACCATACCCAGTTGCTCTTCTGTAGGGCTAAAGACACCATCCAGCATCCCCTGTAGCCGGCCAATGGCCGCCGTTAAAGGGGAACGAAGTTCATGTGCCATCGCGACATGTGAAGCGCGCAGTTCGCGTTCATAAAGGGCGAGCTGTTGCGTCATACTGTTAAAATCAACGGCGAAACGTATCATTTCCTCAGGCGCATCTCTGACGAGTTCAGCCTGGCTGCCGAATTGCCCTTGTGTGACTTTATCTGCAGCCTCTCGTAATCGGGTGAATTGAGAAGATAAGGGGCGCGCATAGCGTAACCCCATAATGACGATAAAAGGGATCATGACCAGAACAAGTAGACCAACCATAATCCAGTCGGTCGAGGCAATTGAGGGCGTTGAGTAACTTATTCCCCACCATTTATCGACAATGTAATGAAAGCGTTCCGGGTTAACCTGAGGGTTATCCCTCAAGGCGAGGAATTCAGCTCTGACACTGGCGGGCATGTCATGCAAAGCCCAGTAATTTTGGATTGCATAACGTAGCCACATGCACAGAGCGATAATGATCACAGCCCCGATAGCAAGGGCAAGGATACGGGCGCAAATCCAGCGCCAGAGTGACTGGTGAACGGGACTTTTCATAGCTGATAAAACCTGTATTCAATGCCGCGTATATTTGCCAGAACGTCGGCAGCATCCGTATCGTCTTCAATTAGCGAAAATTTTCGATAAGCCATCTGTCTATCCTGGTTTTTCTGGACAACAGCAATTGCCGGTCTGTTACGCCAATACATACAATACCCTTTTCATGACAGTCTATGCGCATCGATAAAATGACAAATGGGACGAACCGCGCAGGGAGTACTGAATTTCTCAGAAACAGCCCCTCAATATGCGAAACTTGACAGTATCTTAACAATTCCCCGACTGTTTATTGATACCAGTACTTCATACTGAACAATCAGAAAATCATGCACTGATATCACACGCTTTTTAATGAATCCGGAGATGATGAATGTCTACCCAAAAAAACCTATCGTTGATGACCGGTTTACTATTTACCACGGTGACATCATTTGCGAATGCAGATGATACTGCCGCTGATCAAAACACATTCACCATGGGCATTGCAGGGCAATATGCTCCACGTTACAGCGGTTCAAATCATCAATTTTTCCAGGTATTACCGGTAATTCAGGGGCGCAAAGGGGCGTTTTTTGTTGATTCAGAAAAAGGTCTGGGATATGACCTGCAGGCCGACAATGGCCTGTATTTAGAGCACACGCTTGGTTATAGTCTGGGGCGTTCTGAGCGTAATTCTGACTGGCGGGAAGGTGCAAACGAATTAAAGGGAATGGGCAACATTAAAGCGGCCATGAATACCGCTCTGGCTGTGGGCTGGTCCATGACGCCCTGGGCGAATGTTGAAGGAAAAGCCATTTTACCCCTGACTGATAGCCAGGGGGTACAATATCAGGCGTCTTTCACTATTATTCCCTTGCAGAATGATATAGATACTATCGCACTGCAGAATACCGCCATGTTTGGCGATCATCGATATACGCTAATTAATTATGGTGTCAGTAAAAAACAGAGCGATAATACAGGCTATCAGACCTTCACCCCTGGCGGAGGCTTGTATGGAGTAAGCACAAACCTGCTCTGGAATCATCAATTTGACCAGCATTGGGGGACAACGTTAAACGCGGGTTATAACTGGCTGGATGATGACATTACAAAAAGCCCCATTGTTTTCAGACGAAATAGTTTCTCTTTTACCGGTGCCATAACTTACACATTTTAATGATGAGCATTGAAAAATGAAGCGTGAGGATACTCTATTTTTATTTGCGCTTTGGGGTGCCTGTGCAGTTATTTACCTGGTGGCTTACATAACGTACTGCTATGGCTGGGATTGAATAACACGCCACAATTTAATACCCAAAGCACTCAGGATCTACGCAAAAGAGAGAATGGCGAGGCGCAGAAAATGCCGCACTTACAGGCAACGGTAATAATGGAAATAAAAACATGGATTGACGACAACCTTGATAAAAACATCACCATCGCGAGCGCGGCCAAAAGAGCCGGTTATTCAAAAAGACATTTACAAAGAATCTTCAAACATCACACCGGGCTCAGCCTTGCACGATATATCAGACAAGAAAAAATAATGAAGGCGACATCAGATTTACTAACAACCAGTATGCCCGTTATTGACATAGCCTCTAAGTACGGATTCGATGATCAGCAAAGCTTCTCAAAAATATTTAAGAAAATTTATAATACACCGCCAGGACAATGGCGAAAAAGAATGGCGAATATTAAATAAGCCATACTGAAAGAGTGTAGTTATGCTTATAGTGAAATAACAAACAGCGGCTTTAGCTTGAATTCTCTCTGGTTAATAAAGGGGGCGCGACAGAGCGTACATTAACGCACGGATACTGAATTGCCGCCGGTAATTCTCACCGGATTCGGTATAACCGGCGGCAATGTTGCGGGTTAGTGGCTGGCTTTCTTAATCGCGGCCTGAATCTGCTCCGCGCTGGCAAGCCCCGGGAAGACGGTGATGTTCTGCGGGTTTGCCCCTTTAACCGGCATGACAATCAGTCCTGGCGTCCCGGTGAGTTCGAGGGTCTGCGCCAGCGTATTGGTATTTTCAAGGATGTTGCTGTAATCCGCCTGCGGCTTATCCGTGGCACCGGCAGCCTTCGCGGCAGCGTTGATATCCTCGACCGTCAGTTGCCCCTCGTTATGCCCGGTATGGTAAATACTGTTGTGATAGATGGCATATCCGGCCGCGCCTTTCTGCTTCCAGACATCGAGACCGCGCTGCGCCGCTTTCTCTGAGTTCTCCCAGCGTGACGCAAAAATAGGCCACTCTTTGAATATATAACGCACGTCCGGGCTGGCCTTCATGACTTTCTCCAGCTCCGGGGCAAGTTTGCTGCAATAAATACACTGATAATCGAAAAATTCGATGACCGCCACACTCGCATCCTGCGGGCCGATAACTGGCGTATCTTTATCACGCAGAAGCGCTTCCTGGTTCTCCATCACCTTCTGCGTCAACGCCATCTGTTGACGCTCCTGCTCTTGCTGCTGCAGTTTCTGGCTGACCTGCACCAGCACCTCCGGATGGGCGACAAGGTAGTCGGCAGCGATTTTACCGATTTGCGCTTCCTGCTCAGGCGTAAATACCGGCGCAGAGGCCGCCAGCACAGGGCTTAAATGGCAGAGGGTATATATAGTCACTAAAGAAATCAGCGTCTTTCTCAAGATCATCGATGTGTCCCTAACGTTTTATCTGAATAGTTTGTGAACAGGCAGGTGCGTCGTGCTCAGCAATATCGCTATCAAAGATACGCGTTTTCAGTAAAAGTGACACGCCGGAAGTGATAACAGATATGTCGATATAATCACTGGCGGAATAACGAGTTACTCAGATTGTGGGGCACCCGAAGCCATCAGGTTCAAATGGGCGAAGGAAAATCATCCCTGGCAGATGGACGCGCTTCCCTCACCCGGCGGACAGGCTTAACCTTCAAACGAGTTTCCGACGCTTTTATCACGCAGGAAAACAACCATCAGCCCCAGCCAGAAGAGGCCATTGAGCAGATTAAAAACGCTGAACAGGCCATTTCCGCCGGCCAGATAGGCATATTTACTGACTTCGATACCGACAGTGAAAATCAGCATTTGCAGCATACCCATCGCCGCCGAAACGGCCCCTTTGCTGACCTCACTGGCAAACAGCGTCAGGCGCACCAGCCCGGCATTAGCCAGACCAATACCAAACGCATACAGGCTCAAACCTGCGGTCATCCAGAGATAAGCATGCGAGGAGACCAGCGTTGCCACGGCCGCCAGAATAAGCCCGGCTCCAATCGGCCAGCCGCCAAGGATAATCAGCGAACGCACGGTACGCCGGGAGGTCAGCCGTGCCAGCAGCAGATTCCCCAGAATCAGTGCGCCAAAAATCGGCACCTGCAACAGCCCGTATTCGTAGCTGCTGAGCTGTTCACCGCTGATGATAATGATCGGTGACTGGGCAATCCAGGCCAGCAACGGCAGGCTGACAAACCCGGTAGCCAGCGCTCCGGCGACGAAACGGATATTTTTCATCACCAGCGCATAATCGTGCCACAGGGCTTTTAACGACAGCGGTTCACCCAACCGGGTGGCGGTTTCCGGCATCGCCCGTTGCAGTCCCACAAACGCCACCGCCGCCAGCAGCGCAAAGAGGACAAACATCCCCTGCCAGGGAGCGGCATGAACCCACGCCGCCCCCACCAGCGGACCGAGCAGCGGCGCGATAAGCGCCACGTTAGCCATCAGCGCGGTAATCTTAATGCACACCGCCTCTTCAAAGGACTCCTGAATGGCCGCATAACCGACCGCGCCAATAAAGCACAGGCTGATCCCCTGCAAAAAACGCAGCAAAGTGAACTGTTCAATGTTTTGCGCCAGCAGGGTGGCCAGGCAGGTCACCACAAACCAGACCACTCCGGTCAGCATCACCGGGCGACGGCCGATACGGTCCGACAGCGGGCCCAGCAGCCACTGTAAAAACATGCCACCGGCAAGGTAGGCGGTCATTGATGTCGGCACCCACTCAATCCCGGCCTGATATTGCCCGACCACGGCCAGCATACCCGGCTGAATCATATCGTTGGCAATATAGGTTGAGAATTCGTACAGGACCAGACAAAGGGGAAATAACAGTGCCTGACGCCCCAGGCGACGGCCAGTAAGGGTATGGTTTTGCATGCAATCTCTTTTACGTAAAAAATCGCGCAGAGTGTAATCAAAGCGGCCGGTCGACGATAGCGAATTATGCTACTCGCAACCTGGAAAGCACTTTTTTCAACCTTAAGGTTGTCTTAATTATCACTGCGTACCGTGTCACATTGATGCAATAAACGGCTTAAGAATCGTCTAACTCTCCGTTAAATAAGCTGAAACGACTTTACCGTTTATCGCGCCGCTTTTAAGGTGAGCGCTGTCATCAAATATTCACATCAGCCAGAGCCCGGAGTCATAAAGAGCATGTTGGAAAATCTGAATTACACGCTGTTTGCGATGATCAACGCCACACCGGACTCCCCCGCGTGGATGATTACCGCAGCACGGTTCATCGCCAATGATTTAATCAGCATAGTGCCGCTACTTGCCGTGGCGCTATGGCTCTGGGGGCCGCGTAAACAGCTTAGCGCACAGCGCCAGTTAGTCATCAAAGTCACCATGGCAATGGCTATCAGCATGAGCCTTTCGCTATTATTGGGGCATCTCTTCCCCCATAACCGCCCATTTGTTGATCATGTCGGCTACAACTTTCTGCCCCATTCGCCGGACTACTCGTTCCCGAGCGATCACGGTACGGTGATTTTTACGTTTGCCATTGCCTTTATGGCCTGGCACCGGGCCTGGTCCGGCGCGGTGCTGATGCTGGTTGCGCTGGCGATTGCCTGGTCTCGCGTTTACGTGGGCGTACACTGGCCACTCGATATGGTTGGCGGTCTGTTTGTTGGCCTGTGTGGTTGTCTGAGCGCCCAGATACTCTGGCAGATCTTCGGCCCGGCGCTACACCGCACGTTACAGCACCTCTACCGCCTCTGTTTTGCCTTTCCGATTCGCCGGGGCTGGGTACGTGACTAAGCCCGGCGGCAAAGGTAAGATGAACGCCCTGCTAAACGCAGGGCTTTCTTTTATTCAGGGGTATTATGGAAACAAGACGTGACGAACGGATAAGCCAGTTACTGTCGGCGCTCAAGCGCAGCGATAAGCTGCATCTGAAAGAGGCCGCCGCGCTTCTGGGTGTTTCAGAAATGACGATTCGCCGCGATCTCAGCGCTAACAGCGCGCCGGTTGTGCTACTGGGCGGCTATATCGTACTTGAACCGCGCACCGCCAGCCATTATCTGCTAAGCGATCAGAAAACCCGTCTGGTAGATGAGAAGCGCCGTGCGGCTGAGTTAGCCGCGAAGCTGGTGCAGCCACATCAAATGGTGTTCTTTGACTGCGGCACCACGACCCCCTGGATTATTGAAGCCATTCCGGCGGATCTGCCGTTCACCGGGGTGTGCTACTCCCTGAATACGTTTCTGGCTCTCCAGGAAAAGCCGCTTTGCCGCGCCATCTTAAGTGGCGGCGAATTTCATGCCAGTAATGCCATTTTTCAGCCGCTCAATTTCAAAGAGACGCTGAGCTATCTGCGCCCGGATATGGCCTTTTATTCCGCCGCCGGGGTTCACATTGAGCAGGGCGTTACCTGTTTTAATCTGGAAGAGTTGCCGCTAAAGCAGTGGGCAATGGCCAGCGCGCAATTTCATGTGCTGGTGGTCGATCACAGTAAGTTTGGCAAAGTGCGTCCGGCGTGCATGGGCGATTTAAACCATTTTGACGCCATCGTCAGCGACTGCTGCCCGGACGAGGCGCTGGTTGAGTTTGCCAAAGCCGAGCAGATCAAACTGTTCTTCTGACCGTGCCCGCATGGGGCACGGTGTGGGGTTATCAGGCGAACCAGCCAAACCACTGGTGGAATTTCATCAGGACAAAGTCCCACATCCGGCCAAAGAACCCGGCCTCTTCCACCGCCTCCATCACAATAAGCGGACGCTTTTCAATGGTCTGTCCATTAAGTTGAAAATCAATGGTGCCGACAACCTGCCCCTGTTTCAGCGGCGCGGTAAGCTGCGGTTCGGTTAAGGTGTAAGAGGCTTTCAGGTTTTTCAGTTGCCCTTTTGGAATGGTGACCGAACCGGCCTCCCCCGCCCCCAGTTTCGCCTCGCTTTGCGCGCCAAACCAGACGCGTTGATTCACAAAGGTGGCGTCAGGTTTGACAGGCGTGACCGTTTCGAAGAAGCGAAAGCCCCAGGTCAGCAGTTTTTCCGACTCGTTAAAACGGATGCGGTCGGTTTTCGCCCCCAGCACTACGGAGATCAGGCGCATGTCCCCCATTGTTGCCGACGCCACCAGGTTATAACCCGCGCCATCCGTCGTCCCGGTCTTCATGCCGTCAACATTCATGCTGGTACTCCACAGCAGACGGTTGCGGTTCGGCTGACGGATTTTGTTGAAAGTGAACTCTTTCTCTTTGTGGATCGCATATTCATCCGGAACGTCGTGAATCAGCGCTTTACCGAGCAGCGCCATATCACGGGCGGTACTGAACTGCCCCGGCGCGTCCAGCCCGTGGACGGTTTTGAACGTGGTGTTGGTCAGGCCAAGTTTTTGCGAGTAGCTGTTCATCAGGCTAACGAAAGAATCCTGGCTACCCGCCACGAAATCAGCAATAGCGATACTGGCGTCGTTGCCGGACTGAATAATGACCCCTTTGTTGAGGTCAGCCACCGAGACCTGATCGCCCGGTTTGAGGAACATCAGAGAAGAGCCACGTAATGCAGGGTTGCCGGTGGCCCAGGCATCTTTACCCACCGTCACGATGTCGGTCAGGTGAATCTTGCCCGCCTTTAATGCTTGCCCGACTACATAGCTGGTCATTAATTTGGTGAGGCTGGCAGGGTCCAGCTTCTCATCGGCATTCCCTTCTGCCAGCACCTTCCCGCTGGCGTAATCCATGAGGATCCATGCGCGGGCATCAACAGGCGGAGCCTCCGGCGTTTGCTCCACTGCATACAGAGAAGGTGAAAAGAGAACGAGCAATGCGGCTCCCGCCGCCAGGCCGCGTGAAAAGAGAGAAAAATGCGTCATATAGGCCACCCAGGTATCCATTCTGAAATCAACGTCGCACCACCGTGCAGCAACAAGCCGTGAGTAATAGCGCAGAACCAGCGTGAATAAAAGCACTGAAAGGTAAAGTTTATGCAATAACATATTGTTGTGCTCTGGCGCGTGGATAATTTTGTAAATCGTTGCCAGAACGTTAACTTTATCTCAACATAGAAGGCCTCAGACAGGAGTGTAAACGCAAGGGGGTAACATGATTACGCTATGGGGCAGGAATAACTCATCCAACGTCAAAAAAGTGCGCTGGATACTCGAAGAGCTGGAACTGCCGTATGAACATATACTCGCAGGCGGCGCGTTTGGCCTGAATCGCGAAGCCGAATTTCTGGCAATGAATCCCAACGGTCTCGTGCCATTGCTGCGCGATGACGAAACCGATGTCGTCCTGTGGGAATCCAATACCATTGTTCGCTACCTGGCCGCACAGTACGGTCAACGCCGCCTGTGGAATGATGAACCTGCGGTACGCGCGCAGGGGGAAAAATGGATGGACTGGGCGCTGTCCACGCTGGCACCGAAACACGGTATTTTGCTCGTAGGCCTGGTGCGTACGCCCGTGGATAAACGCGACAATGCGGCCATCGAAGCGGGCATCAATGCCTGCGAAGCGCTGTTTGCCCTCCTTGACGACGCGCTGGCGCAACAGCCCTGGCTCTCAGGCACAGAATTCGGCCCCGGTGATATCGCCGTCGCGCCCTTTATCTACAACCTCTACAACATCGGTCTGAGCTGGACGCCACGTCCACACCTTGAGCGCTGGTACCAGGCACTGACGCAGCGCCCGGCATTTCGTGACGTGGTCATGATTCCGGTGACCTGATAAGCCTGCCCGGTGCCCCTTACCGCGCCGGGCTGACTTTCAGCAGTTCCCCGTCTGACGCATCGGTCAGCACGTACAGATAGCCATCAGGCCCGACGCGAACATCGCGAATGCGCGCCTTTCGGTCTTTGAGGATGCGTCCGTCTTCGGTAACGGTGTTGCCGTTTACGCTCATCACGATGACGTCTTCATCTTTCAGCGCACCGATAAAAAGTTTATTTTTCCACTCGGGGAAGAGATCGGCGTTATAGAACGCCATCCCGCTGATAGCCGGAGATTTTTTCCAGTAGAAGATGGGCTGCTCGGTGCCGTCGACCTTGCCGCCTTTCGCCTCGGGGATAGGCAATCCGCTGTAATTTATTCCCCAGGTCGCCAGCGGCCAGCCGTAGTTTTTCCCCTTCCCGGCAATATTGATTTCATCGCCGCCACGCGGGCCATGCTCATGCATCCACAGGGTATGACTCCACGGGTTCATCGCCATCCCCTGTGGGTTACGAAGCCCGTATGCCCAGATTTCCGGTCGTGCGCCGGGCTTGCCAACGAAGGGGTTATCCGGCGGGACGTTACCCTGGTCGGTCAGGCGAATCAGCTTGCCCTGTAGTTTGCCGAGATCTTGTGCGGTGGGGCGTTGGTTATTTTCCCCAAGCGCAATCCACAGATAGCCTTTACCGTCAAACACCATGCGCCCACCAAAGTGATTGCCGGTCGACAATTTTGGCTGCTGGCGAAACACCACCTTAAAAGCTTCAAGGTGTTTTGCATCATCGCTAAGGCGTCCATACCCTACCACCGTGCCCGCTTTACCGTCCTGCCCGGCTTCGGCATAGCTCAGCCAGACCCGACGCGACTGCGCAAAATCCGGGGCCAGTACCACATCCAGCAGCCCGCCTTGCGCATTAGCCCATACCTTCGGAATGCCGGTTATCGGATCAGAAAGGCCTTTCCCCGGCCGCCATTGCCGCAACTGCCCGCCGCGCATCGTTATCAGTATGCCCTGATCGCCGGGCAAAAAAGCCAGAGACCAGGGATGATCGAGTTTGGTTTGTAACACCTCAACCTTAACGGGGGCGGGTGCCGCCATGACAGAGGCAGAAAGGAATATCGCAGGAATAACAAACGCGGCGGAACGATGCATGACGCACTCCTTTATTCATGGTGTGCATAAAGGGTAGCCAGCACGGCCAGGGGAAAGAGGATTTTTACAAAAGCTTAAAAAGAAAGGGGGGAGTGGCCTCCCCCGCGTTTAGATTTCGGCGAGCGGTACATGTTCGCAAAGATACTTGATACTGAAATTAAGCACATTAAAGGCTTTTTCCAGTTTCTCGACATTCACCGCTATATAGGTTGGGCAATCCTGACGCCCGCTTAACAGGCAAACTGCCACGGAGGAGATAGCCTCTTCCGCACGATACAAAGCACCTCGGGTATCGGCATCCTGCAAGGTATTCAATTGCACACCGTTATCGCGTATTTCCCTGGCAAGATCGAAGAAGTGCTCGCGTAATTGATCGTTTTCGCTGACGGACATATACCCTTTCGCTTTTCGCATCTGGATATAAATCGCAAGATCAGCTCTGGCATCAACCAGTTTGTCCAACAGACGTTGTGTAAGTTCGTCAACGGTCATACGTCCCCCCCCCTTGTCAGCCATCAGGTACAACTTATAGTATGGCTGTTTTTTGAGCGAAAGCATGCGCAACGTCAATTATTAACCGCTGACGAAACTTCTTTACACTTTAGAGCTGCTTAACAATCTCCCGGCTGGCAAGCCATGCGCGCCAGCCGCCATATTCCGTGATGTCCGTTGCGCCCTCTAATCCATTATTTTCACAAATGAATCCAGTCAGCCACTGGCCCTGTTCGAGTTCCACTTTGCCTAACCCCAGCGGCGCCGGGATACCTGCGAGAAACGATCCCAGCTCGCTGGACGGTAGCGCCCACACCTCAACGGCAATAGCCCTGCCGCCTTCGGCGACGCGAACCATACCAGGACGTTTGCCATCCGCCAGCGCATAGAGGCGATAGGCCGGTGCGCTCAGTGCGGCCTCCACCAGATATCCCTGACGCTGACGCAATTGATAATTGAGCGCCAGACCGTCCAGATGCGCACCGCAGACCACCACTTTTACCCGATCATTTGCGGCGGCATGCGCAGGGATATCGGCTTCAATGGTATTGCCCCCAGGCAAGTTCAGCGGCTTTTGACGCTGCAATGCATCCGCCACACTCAACAGATACTGATCGGTAAAGGCGCGGCCAAACAGAGTCACGCCGGAAGGTAATCCACTGGACATAAACCCGACCGGAACAGCGACGGCAGCATAATCGAGCAGGTTCATGAAATTGGTGTAATACCCGAGATCAGAGTTGCGCTTCACCGGCTCATCGCGCAGTTCGGCCAGCGTTACCGGGCGCGGATAGGTCGGTGTCAGTACGCAATCCAGGCCGTTGAGTAAGGCATCGCATTGCCGTTTATAGCCCTGCAACCGATAGAGACCGTCGAAAGCGCTGACGGCATCGGTGGTCGGGGCTTTTTGCAGAACATCGCGGATAACGGGCAGTACCGCATCCGGCTGCTGTTCAATCAGTTGACCTGCCACATGGTAGCGCTCTGCCACCCAGGGTCCTTCATAAAGCAGTTTTGCCGCTGCCAGGAAGGGGGTGAAATCAAGCTCAACCGGTATACCGCCCAGCGCTTCAAGCTGCGCTTTAGCCTGATAAAACAGTGCCTCACTCTCGGCACAACCCAGAAACTCCAGCTTATCCGGCACGCCAAAACGGAACCCGGCCTGCGGCACGCCAAACGCCTGCTTGCTGTTCCATAGCGGGTTGTGGCGGCTGTAATCATCATTCGGATCCTGGACTGCGGTCAATGCCAGCAAAGTGCTGGCCTCAGCGGCTGTGGCAGTAAAGAAGGTGACACAATCCAGCGTCCGGCATGCAGGCACAACGCCCGCCGTTGAAATTAGCCCTTTGGTGGCTTTGAGCCCCACCAGATTGTTCAGGGATGCGGGGACGCGCCCGCTGCCAGCGGTGTCGGTGCCTAATGAAAAACTGGCGACGCCCAGCGCTACTGCCAGCGACGACCCGGCGCTGGAACCGCCCGACGGATACTCAGGATGTACGCTATTGCGACAGGCGCCGTAGGGCGAGCGGGTGCCGTTCAGACCGGTGGCAAACTGATCGAGGTTGGTCTTACCCACGGGAATGGCCCCCAGGGCAATCAACTGCCGTACGAGGGTGGCATCCTGTCCGGCCATATACGCAAATGCCGGGCAGGCTGCCGTGGTAGGGACGCCAGCAAGATCGATATTATCTTTGATGGCGAACGGAATACCGTACAGCGGCAGGTCATCCGGCTGATGCTGTTCCAGCGCAGTCAGATAGGGCTCCAGCTCAGCTTCATTCAGAATATGAATGAACAGATGAAATTCCGGGTTTAGCGCAATCGCCCGTTCGCGCAATTGCGTGATGAGCGCACGCGGCGTTATCTCACCGCTACGATAGCGTTTCGCCAGTGTATTGAGGCGCAAATCAAAGGCCTGTGTCATTGTGCTTTCTCCATCACCACTACGCATTGCCCGGCGCGCACGGAGGTTCCCGGCTGCACCCGTACCTGACTGACCACGCCGTCATGCGGCGCGGTTAAGGGAATTTCCATCTTCATCGACTCCAGCACCACCAGCACCTGCCCCTCTTTCACCACGCTGCCTGGTGACACATTGACCTGCCAGAGGTTGCCGAAAACCGGGCTGTCAACGCCCCTTTCACCGCCCCTGAGCGGGGCATCATCCCCGTCGTCGGCCATCACGTCACTGCTGTCAAAATGGGCCTGGCCGCTGGCAATCCAGCGATCGCGCTCGGCGGCAAACGCCTGCTGTTGATGGGTGCGGTATTCCGCAATGCTCTGCACTTCATCGGCGAGAAACTGTTGATATTCCGCCAGGCGCAGCGTGGTCTGTTCGATGCGCAGCGGATAGCGTCCAAGCGGGAAGTCCCGGCGGATGGTAAGCAGTTCATCGGCAGAGACCGGATAAAAGCGGATCTGATCGAAAAAGCGCAGCAGCCACGGCTTGCCGTCAAAATCGGCTACATCGCGATAGCGGTTCCACATTTGCAGGGTGCGGCCCACAAACTGATATCCCCCGGGCCCTTCCATGCCATACACACAGAGATATGCGCCGCCAATACCGACGGAGTTTTCCGCCGTCCAGGTACGCGCCGGGTTGTATTTGGTCGTCACCAGACGGTGGCGCGGGTCGAGCGGTGTCGCCACCGGCGCGCCAAGATAAACATCTCCCAGCCCCATCACCAGATAACGGGCATCAAAGACGGTTTTGTAGACCTCGTCGATATTTTCCAGATCGTTAATCCGGCGGATAAATTCGAGGTTGCTCGGACACCATGGCGCGTCGCGGCGCACAGTGGTCATATATTTTTCAATCGCCTTCTGACAGGCCGGGTCATCCCAGGAGAGCGGCAACCAGACCACACGCGACGGCACATCCAGATCCTCACGCTGGCAGACATCCGCCCACAGCGCCTCAATCATGGATAGCAGGCGGCTCAGCGCCAGGGTTTCCGGCTGGTAATGTACCTGTAACGAACGAATACCCGGCGTCAGGTCGATTACCCCGTCCAACGCCCGGGACGTCAGCGCCTGCATCAGGGCGTGGCCGCGAAAACGCAGTACCAGGTCGAGCTCCGGCTCGCCAATTTCCAGCAGTAAGTGGGTATCGCCAGAAAGACGCGCCACCAGTCGTTTATCCCCTTCTCCGGTCTCCAGCACCACCGGCGAGGCCAGCTCGGCAGGATGCCAGTTGAAGGCCACAGGCTGCAGGGTTTCCACCTCCTGACGACTGGCCTGCGCCAGCAGCCGGGCCGTTGCCACATCCACCGGAACGAAACGCACGTTGTCGCCCGCTTTCAGTTGCCCAAGCTGGTGCAGGTCGGCTTCGATAACCGTCACCGGGCAGACAAAGCCGCCGAGGCTTGGGCCGTCAGGGCCGAGGATAACCGGCATATCTCCGGTGAAATCCACCGCGCCAATCGCATACGGGTTGTCATGGATATTGGACGGGTGCAGCCCCGCTTCCCCTCCACTCTCACGTACCCACTCCGGCTTCGGCCCAATCAGGCGGATCCCGGTGCGGCTGGAGTTAAAGTGCACTTCCCAGTCAGTGGCAAAAAAGGTGTTGATATACTCGCGGGTGAAATATTCCGGCGCCCCGTGCGGCCCATAGATCACGCGCAGTTCACGCACTGCGGGCAGTGTGGTGCGCAACGCCTGCGTGAGTACCGCACCGCTTGCACGATCGACCAGAGGATTGAGATGCAGCACATCGCCGGTACGCAGCGCACGCCCGGCGTGACCGCCAAACTGCCCGAGGGTGAAGGTGCTTTTGCTGCCAAGGTAATCCGGCACATTAATGCCGCCGCGCAGGCAAAGATAGCTACGCACGCCGGCCTCGCTCACCTCGCCCAGACGCAGCGTGCTGCCTGCCGGGATGGTAAAGACGCTGTTCATGGCGACATCGTCACCCTCAAGGGTGATGCTAATCGCCGCGCCGGTCACCACCGCCACGGCGTCGGTATTAAATTTCAGCGTCGGACCGGTGAGGGTGATCTCCAGCGCGGCATCGGTTACGGCATTCCCCAATAACGCATTACCCAGGCGCAGCGCACGGTCATCCATCGGGCCGGACGGCGGCACACCTACCGCCCAGTAGCCCTGACGACCGGGATAATCCTGTACCGTGGTTTGAGTTCCGGCGCTCAATACCTCAAGAGTGGTGGCCTCGTAGCGCAACCCTTCCAGGCAACGCGTCCAGGGCTCGCCATGCGCAAACGGGGAGAAGGCTAAAATCTGGCGCAGGTACTGGCGGTTGGTCTCCACGCCGTAAAGACGGGTCGCCTCCAGTGCAGCATCCAGTCGGGTAATCGCCTGCTCACGCGTTGGCTGCCAGGTGATGATTTTCGCCAGCATCGGATCAAAGAACGGCGGCACTTCGCAGCCGGCTTCCACCCAACTGTCAATGCGCAGCGTGTGGCGATCGTCGGGAGGAAATGCCACCTCGGTCAGCAGCCCCGGCGACGGCTGGAACTGGCGGCCCGGATCTTCGGCATAGAGGCGCGCCTGTACGGCATGCCCCTGCGGCGTAAGCCCGGCAACCAGTTCAGTCAGCGGTGGAAGATCGCCTGCGGCCAGTTCAATCATCCAGCGCACCAGATCCACCCCCCAGACCTGCTCGGTGACGCCATGCTCCACCTGCAAACGGGTATTCACTTCGAGGAAGTAAAAGCGTTCTGCGTTGCTGTCATAGACAAATTCGACGGTTCCGGCGCTGCGGTATTTCACCGCTTTACCCAGTTTGATGGCCGCCGCACACAGCGCCGCTTCCATGCCATCCGGCAGATTCGGCGCGGGCGTCTCTTCCAGCACCTTCTGGTTACGGCGTTGTACCGAACAGTCGCGCACGCCCAGGGCAATCACCTCTCCCTCGCCATCGCCAAAAATTTGCACTTCCAGATGACGCGCGCGCTCGATGTACTTCTCGATAAAGACGCCCGCATCGCTAAAGTTGTTTTTGCCCAGCCGCACTACTGCGTCAAAGGCGTCGGCCAGTTCATCGGCGCTGTAACATACCCGCATCCCGATACCGCCGCCTCCCGCAGTGCTTTTCAGCATCACCGGAAAGCCCACCTGTGCGGCAGCGTGCTGCGCCTCAGCGAGGTTAGCCAACAGCTCTGTGCCTTCCAGCATCGGTACGCCATGGGTTTTTGCCAGCGCACGGGCCGTGTGTTTTAAGCCAAAGACCCGCAGTTGTTCCGGAGTCGGACCCACAAATGCAATCCCTGCTGCTTCGCAGGCTTCGGCAAAGGCCGCGTTCTCCGAAAGAAAACCGTAGCCAGGATGAATCGCCTGCGCGCCGCTCTTGCGGGCCGCAGCGATAATTTTCTCGCTGACCAGATAGGTCTGTGCCGCCGGGCCGTCGCCCAGGCTAATGGCTTCATCGGCATCACGAATATGCAGACTGCTGGCGTCGGCCTCAGACCAGACAGCAACACCGGTGACATTGAGTGTGCGTAAGGTGCGCAGGATACGGCAGGCAATCGCACCACGGTTAGCGATAAGGAGTTTCGTAAACATAGTCATGACTCAATCGTGGCGGGTCGTCCCGCCGAAATTCGGCTCGCCTTATGGCCGTCCATAAGGGGCTGGTCGTTTACGGACGCGGTGGTGTCTCGCGCGTCTGAGTGAGAGGTAAACGGTTGGCACGCACCTCAAACAGACGGTAAATCAGACGGCGCAAACGCGCACAGCGTGTCAGTTCCATACCAGTACCTCTGCCGGGGTCGGGTTCCAGCCATTGCACGGGTTATTAAGCTGGGGGCAGTTGGAGATGAGCACGATGACGTTGCATTCGGCGCGCAGTTCAACGTATTTCCCTGGCGCAGAGATACCATCTTCGAAAGTCAGTCCGCCCTGTGGGGTCACCGGGACGTTCATAAAGAAGTTGATGTTGGCGCCAATATCACGCTTATGCAGACGCCCATCGTGAAGGCAGGCGCAGAGGAAATTATCGCGACAGCTATGCATATGGCGTTTATCCAGCGCATAACGCACGGTGTTGCTCTCCTGGGCGCACGCGCCGCCGAGGGTGTCATGGCGGCCACAGGTATCGGCGACAATCGTCAGCAACGGGTTACCCATATTGGACCAGAGCACACTGCCTGTGGTCAGATATGCATTGCCCTGGCGGCGCAACGTACGCTGCGGATCGTAGCGCTCACGGCTATTGTCGGCGTTATAAAATAGCGTATCCACGGCCTGGTTCCCTTCCAGATCCAGCAAACGCAGGGTCTGGCCCTTTTTTACTTCAAACAGATACGGTTCCCCTGCCGGGATCACATGGCGAAAAACGGCCTCGTCGGGATGCTTCTGGCTGGTGATATTCATCGTGCGGCTCCTTACAGGGCAAATAAGCGAGTGTTGGTAAAGGCACGCTCGTTTTCCGGGCGCGTCATCAAAGCCCCGATAGCAGCGTTTTCGTCTGTCGCCTGCCGCCAGGTCAGCTGTACCGGGCGCGGCGCATAGTCTGCGGCGGGGTCCATGGGATGTTGCAGTGCGGTAAGCACCACCAGCACGTCCATTGGCGCAAACAATTCAACGTAGCTGCCGGTCTTCGACGCACCGCTATGGAAGGTAAAAGCGCCCTGCTCATCCACCGTGACTTTGCTAAAGAAGTTCACCACCATCAGCAGGTCTTCGAGGTTCAGATCCCACTTGCCCATCTCAATGAGCAGATTGTCGGTACCGTTGCGGTAAAAGCCGTTACGTAAATCCTGATAACGTCCCTGACCGTATTTCTCCTTCACTTCGGCGGCATTCAGCACACCGCCAAACGGGTCATGCCAGCCGCAGGTGTCGGCGATAATCCCCGCCAGCACTCGGCCCATATCAGAGTAAAAACAGTGGCCTGCCGTCAGACGCGCGGTATGCTGGCCTTTTAAGGTATCGGGCAGGTTCAGACGTTCGCTCTTTTCATGCGGATTAAGCATCATCAGGCTGACGTTTGCCCCACCTTCGATGTCGGTCATGCGCAGGATCTGCCCACGCTTGAGAATAAAGGAGAGAGTGCCGCCGCCTGGCAGCGTCTCTTCACGCAGGACAGATGTTTCTTTATCTAATAAAGCCATTAAGTTAACTCCTTAATGCGTAGACGTTATCGGGCTGCGGGTTGGTCATTTCCGCCAGCCGCGCTTCATTGAGCGGAATGTCATAAGTAATGCGCGCGCCGTATGCGTTGGGTTCGTGGGGGTCGATACGCACCTTGTCAAAAACCAGCAGCCGGGTGCCGAGGTTAAAGCCCTCGGAGAGATCGTGGGTGACCATAAAGACGGTCATCCGGGTTTCGCCCCACAGTTGCAGCAACAGGGCGTGCATATCTTTGCGAATGCCAGGGTCGAGCGCGCCAAATGGCTCATCAAGCAACAACACGCGCGGTTGCATAATGAATGCCTGGGCAATAGCGAGACGCTGCTGCATACCGCCAGAGAGCTGAGCGGGGTATTTTTCCAGCGCCTGTCCAAGGCCCACTTTTTGCAACATCCATACGGCACGGTCTCTCGCTTCACGCTTACTGGCACCAAAAAGACGCCCCAGCAAGCGCGCATTCGGTAGCTCCAGGCCAATGGTGACGTTGTCGAGCACACTTAAATGAGGAAAGACCGAGTAACGCTGGAAGACCACCCCACGGCTGCGGTCCGGCTCAGCCTGTAACGGCTTGCCATCAAGCAAAATGGTGCCGCGACTTGGCGCTTCCTGGCCCAGCAACAGACGCAGGAACGTGGACTTCCCGCAACCGGATGCGCCTACCATCGAGCAAAATTCCCCGGCATTGACCCGCAGGTTGAGGCGTTCGAGCACCACATGTGCGCCATATTCCTGCCAGATATTGTTGATTTCGATAAAACTCATGCCTTCCCTCCTTCCGCCCAGGGAAAACAGGTTTTATGCAACTGACGCAGACCAAGATCCATTAGCCATGCCAGCAACGTTATCCACACCACATAAGGGATGATGACATCCATCGCCATATAGCGGCGCACCAGAAAAATGCGATACCCCAGCCCTGCCGTCGAGGAGATGGCCTCTGCCGAAATAAGGAACAGCCAGGCCGATCCCAGCAGCAGGCGCAGGGAGGTCAGCAGGCGGGAGAGAAGCTGCGGCAGTACGACCCGCAGCACCAGCGTCCAGCTTGATGCCCCCAGCGTTTGCGCCTTGATCAGGATTTCCGGCGGAATTTCACAGGCCCGGTGTTCAAGATCGCGGGCCAGCATCGGGGTGATGCCAATAACAATCAGCATCACTTTCGACAGCTCATCCAGCCCGAAGACGATGAATAACACCGGCAGGATTGCCAGCGGCGGGATCATCGACAGCACGGTCATCAGCGGAGAGAGCGAGGCACGCCACATCGGAAAAACCCCGGCGGTAATGCCCAGACACAGGCCAATCAGCGAGGCAATCGCCAGCCCCGTCAACAGGCGCGCCAGACTAACCAGCGTATCCATCCAGAAAAGGTAGTCGCCGCTGCGTTTATCCGGGGTGAACGCCATACGCGAAATTGCGTCCAGCATCTGCTGCATACCAGGCAGCAGCTTATCCTGCGGGTTGGCCTCCAGCCGCACCGCAGAGCCCAGAAAGTACGCCGCCAGCAAAATGACGAAAGGCAGCAGAACAAGCGTCAAACGCATGCCCCGGGTCGGATGGCGGTTAATGTGTCGCATGGCGTCAGTTCCTGTCATTGACTCAAAGCTTGCCGTCGGCGGCCATCTTCACGAAGCTGTCGTCAAAGCGCAGCTTCACGTTGGCGGCATCCCCGGCAGAAATGTTGCCCGGAAAGACCATGCCGATAAAATCCGCACTCTGTGCGCCGTCGCCAAGCAATCCTTTTTCAAAAGAGAACGTCGCAACGCGCTGCATGGTTTTCGGTAAATCAGGCGAGCTGATAAACGCCAGATTATCTGCGGGGGTATAGAAGAGATGGGTGGTTTTAAGCTGTGCCTGGTAGCCCGCAAGATCGGTACCGGACGCCGCCGCCATGGCGCTCAGCGCCTCTTTATTCTGCGCCTTCATCTGCGCCAGCATTTCGTACCACGCCCCGGTCAGGGCTTTACCCAGCGCCGGGTTATCTTTCAGGGTCTGCGTATTAACCACCATCATGTCGATAAGCTCACCAGGTACCTGTGAGGAGCTAAAGACTTCGGTGGTTTTCGGCGTGCCTTTGATAACCGACAGTTGCGGATTCCAGGCAACAGCCGCCTGCACTTTGGGGGTAGCGAAGGCAGAGACGATATCGGCATCAGAGGTGTTCACCACGGTGACATCTTTTTCCGCCAGACCGGCTTTCTCCAGGCCGCGCACCAGCAGATAGTGGGAAACGGACAATTCAGGCAGATAGATCTCCTGTCCTTTCAGGTCCTTAAGGGTTTTGCCCTCGCCTTTCATCACCACGCCGTCGTTGCCTTCGGAGTAGCTGCCGAGAATCAGCGCGGTACTATCCACGCCGCCCGCCGCCGGAATGGTCAGCGCATCCATGTTAGTCATGGTGCAGCCATCAAACTGGCCTGCGGTATACTGATTAATCGATTCGATATAGTCGTTGAGCTGTACGATATTGATTTTAATACCGTATTTATCTGCCCATTTATCAATGATTTTGCTGTTACTGATGGTGCCCCACGGCATCCAGCCTGCATAGATTGTCCAGCAGACATTGAACTCTTTCTTAACGGCGGCAAAAGTTGGGAGAGTGGTCAGCATGACCAGCGACAGCACGAGAGAGCGGAGTAATGGAGATTTCTTCATTATTGACCTCTGATTGGTACAAAAAAAAGGGGGCAGCGCGACACCCACTGGTGCTGCTGTCTCCCGGGTTTTTGTCCCGCCGTGTAACCTCTCAGAGGTCGCCAGCTCTTGGACCAGACATCCGCCTTGGCGAACCGGAACCCTAGCCAGCTATTTGTCAAATTGTGTGTTGCACTGCGCTAGCGTTACTGCAAGCACTGTGCCAGGTTGCGATTAATGACATTTCAGTAACTTAGCGATAACTCATGGCAAACACTCCCATTTTGGTGAACCAGAATGAGGCAGCGCACCATGCTGGTGCTTCACGGCTATGTAGCCATATGATGAGTTGCTGGTGTATTGTTTTTAAACGATTAATCTCGCAAAGGGTGATTCGCGTCATGCTGAAAATACTGGGTAAAACATCTTCAATTAACGTGCGTAAAGTGTTGTGGACCTGCGAGGAAGCAGGGCTTGCGTATTCACAGGAAGACTATGGCAGCGGCTTTGCCTCGACACAGACGGAGGCCTTTCGGGCAATGAACCCGAATGCGATGGTGCCTGTACTGATTGATGATGATTTTATTCTTTGGGAATCCAACTCCATATGCCGTTATCTGGCGCGTAAAGCGGGCCGCGACGATCTGCTTCCAGGCGAACCGCGAGCTTGCGCGAATGTGGAGCACTGGATGGACTGGCAGGCCACCGACTTTAATAGCGCATGGCGCTACGTTTTTCCGGCTCTGGTGCGTAAAAACCCTGACTACAACGACAAGAACGCGATTGCTGCCGGTATTAAGGAGTGGAATCACTGCATCGGTATTCTCGACCAACAGTTGCAACGCACGGGCGCCTGGACTGCCGGGGAGACCTTTACCCTTGCTGATATTGTGCTGGGATTGTCGGTAAATCGCTGGAAGATGACGCCATTTGAACACCCGGATTTCCCGGCAGTGAACGCATGGTTTGAACGTTTAAATCTGCGCCCTGCGTTTCTGCGCTATGGAAATAACGGTACCCCGTGATCGATCCCGCTATCCCGCTATAGAGAAAAACCCCCATAAGCATGAAATCCAGGATCTACTCATGGGGGCATGCAAATGCATGATGCGTTACGCCGCCACTATTTCACACAGACGCAGCGGCATAAATAATACTCTGTCTGATTTTCATACAATGGTGATAGGCATCACAGCGCACATTTAGCCAAAATTAAGCGATAAAGATTGCTGACACGCAATCATTAGCAAGCTATTATTTAGATCGAAAATCATTATGTTTCTTGTAATTCCCGTGTTGTATATATGCCGTTCGTCCGAGCGGCTTTTTTTTACTTGCCTTATTTTCGCGACAAACAACCAGGCCATTTCGGCGTAAAGCCAACCAGAAAAGTACTCTTCAGAGGTATTTTCCCCGGCCTGATGTTGTACCCTAAAATACCCCGTTAACGCTTTAGGAAGAACCACATAGCGCGTGTTATGTTAATTCCACACACAATATGAAAAGGGTCGCTATGAACACGTTTCCCCTGACAAGCGCAATTAATGCGCACAATGCAGATGCCGCTGCACAGCTACATGATTACCTTGAACAAAACCGGCAAAACCCGGCGCTTATCCCTGTGCTTAATATGGATTTAACTTTTATCAGTCCGCATGCGAGATCGACTAACGATTTCATTATCAGCAAGGTTGTGCACTTACACGACAATACTTACGTCCTTTATTATAAAATTAACTATTTCATCTTTAATTTATGCCAGGACATGAATATTGAAGATGTTTATGAAACCACTATCAGTTTCAGTGTCGAGCACAACTATTTAGCATTTACTGTTATTAATACTCACCGGGATACGGTTGATGAGTTTTGATTGCGGCGATTTTTGTCCCATAAAATTATAATGAAGCCGTTGCAGAAGGCAGCCCCATTTTTTCATCCTGCCCGGCCGAGAAGCCTCTATAAATCTCCCGGCGATATCTGTACAATCCCTTAATTCTGTAATCTGGGTATGCGGCATTTTGTAGGCGGGGTTGAAGCGGCTCGAGTCAACAATATTTTAATTCAGACGGTAAAAAACTGACTATACTTTTCCCTGAGTAAATTATTGCCTGGATTTTTTATCAAAAAATGGATGGGTTGGGTTTCGATTATTCTATGTTTTGAAGGCAAGTAATCTTAACAGCTCCATTTCTATGGTATAGGAAAGCTATTAATAATAATTTAGATGTAAGACCCTCAATTATAGAGGGTTTTATTGTAGGGCATTACATACAAGAGGTAACAGAAGTAACGTTTACTCCCCTTTTAGATCAAGAACATTTCCATCATTATCAAGAATGAATGTGTAGTAATAATTTTTTTCATTCAAAGTGTAGCTTACCCCGTATATAATACCTTTCTCTAAACTTACTGAAAAACAACTATCTGGATATGAAAGACGAACCCCATCACCAACCAGTAATTCTTTATAATTACTTCCGTTTGTAGAGAGAACATAACGGCTAAGTATATCTTTTTTATTTACGGTAAAACAAACCCGCCCATTATCGATATAGATTGATTGCCGTTCACCTGTTTCCGCCCCTTCTCGACCTTTCCCAGGACATCCAGTTAGCAATATAACTATTGGAAGAACAAAAAAATATTTTATCATCTCGGAAATCTCCCTAATACTTTCTCATATTTGGATAATAAATTTCTTGCAGGTTCTGATGGATCATACTCTCTCAAGGTATAAAGATTGCTGTGACCATAAAAACCATAATATTTTAACAACCAATAATCACTTACAATTGATGCTTGTTGTTCAAGGCTATAACTAAGAATATTATTCTTATCTAAACTATATGTATAATCGGCTGCACACGACATCATCCCTCTTGTTCTTACCCACATTCCCTTCTGATGTTGCCATACATGCATCATTTCATGAAGGAATAAATGTTGTGCGTCGGGTGTTCTTTGTTTAGTTGGTTTTGAATCGCCACGGGTTTAACAGACACCTCTGAGTCATTTAAGATGACTTAAAGAGAGGTGCCCATGAGCGGTAAGCGTTATCCCGAAGAGTTTAAAATTGAAGCAGTCAAACAGGTTGTTGATCGTGGTTATTTTGTTTCCAGCGTTGCAACACGTCTCGATATCACCACCCACAGCCTTTACGCCTGGATAAAGAAATACGGTCCGGATTCTTCCAATAATAAAGAACAGTCAGATGCTCAGGCTGAGATCCGCCGTCTCCAGAAAGAGCTGAAGCGGGTTACCGACGAACGAGACATATTAAAAAAAGCCGCTGTAGATTCAATCTGTCAACGCAACACCCCTTTCAATTATCTCTTTAGGTGTTTTGAACTTCAGTGTCTTTCTCGGTCTGTTGTTTAGCTGAGCTGCAACCTGATCCAGCTCATGCTGAGTATATTGGGCAAGGCATGTCTTTTTGGGAAAGTACTGTCGGATTAGCCCATTAGTGTTCTCGTTTGTTCCCCGCTGCCAGGGGCTCTGAGGATCGCAGAAGTAAACTTTAACTCCTGTGCTGTCAGTAAATTCCAGATGTCTGGCCAGCTCCATTCCTCTGTCCCATGTCAGTGATCGCCGGAGTTCAGGTGGTAGGCTCAGGAATTTATCTGTAAGAGCCTGATTCACTGATAAAGCGTCTTTGCCCCTGAGTCTCAGGATGATCGTATAACGTGATTTTCGGTCTACAAGTGTGGCTATATGAGAGTTTTTTGTACCCGAGACTAAATCGCCTTCCCAGTGTCCCAGAGAGCGTCTGTTATCGATATGCCGGGAACGTTCGTGGATTGGCGTTCCGTTCACTATGTTGATAGTGCCTCTTTCACCTTTGCGAGTATGGCGCCTGCCATGACGGAGGCTGTGCGATCGGCGCAGATGCTGTACGTTCAGGTGGTGTAGCGCTTCACGACTACGAAAGTAAAGCGTCTTATAAATTGTCTCAGGTGATATTCGTAGTGTTTTTTGACGCGGTTTCGCTCGCCTTAACCATCCTGATATTTGCTCTGGGGACCACTTCATCTCAAGCTTTTCCAGAACAAGCTCTCGCAACGGCATATTCTGATCCAGTAAGCACGGTTTTGGTCTTTTAGCCATCCTGTTGGCCCGGTTATTCGCATCAACGGCTTTGTAATAGCGCCTGCCACGATTACGCTGGACTTCACGTGAGATTGTCGAAGGGCTACGATTCAGCATTGTAGCGATGGCTCGAATGCTCATTTTAGCTGACAGACCGGCTCGTATTTCCTCGCGCTCAGACAGCGTCAGGTGAGCAACAGCTCGCTTGCGCTCATTGGGTTTTATGCCGCCAGTATCTCTTAACATCGTGAAGATGGTTCCTGGTTTCGAACCCAGGATATTAGCTATCTCACTGAAGCCTTTTCCGTTCTTCCACAGTTCAAAAACAGATGTTTTTTCCTTTGCTGTAAATGTCCGTCTCATCCAACAATCCTCCGCAACTACATGTTTTCACATGACTGTTGCGTTGACCAATTGAATCTACAGCGGCGTACTTCGCAAAGCTGTCCGACTGAGGTACGCCTTTATCCGTGACAACACATGTTGCTGGCCTGTTCGCCTGCTCTGTCGGGTGCTGGATGTTCATTCCGGTGGCTTTTACGCCTGGCTTCAGCAGCCGCATTCACAACGCCATCAGACAGACCTGAGACTGACAGGACAGATTAAACAGTTCTGGCTGGAGTCGGGATGCGTCTATGGTTATCGCAAGATCCATCTGGATCTGCGGGACAGCGGGCAACAGTGCGGAGTCAACAGAGTCTGGCGACTGATGAAACGTGCCGGGATAAAGGCTCAGGTCGGATACCGGAGCCCGCGGGCACGTAAAGGCGAAGCCAGCATCGTTGCACCCAACAGGCTCCAGCGGCAGTTCAATCCGGACTCGCCGGATGAGCGTTGGGTAACGGACATCACCTACATCAGGACCCACGAAGGCTGGCTGTATCTTGCCGTGGTGGTTGACCTGTTCTCCCGCAAAATTATCGGCTGGTCAATGCAATCCCGGATGACAAAGGACATTGTCCTGAACGCATTGCTGATGGCTGTATGGCGGCGTAATCCCCAAAAACAGGTGCTGGTTCACTCTGATCAGGGCAGTCAGTACACAAGCCATGAGTGGCAGTCGTTCCTGAAATCACACGGCCTGGAGGGCAGCATGAGCCGTCGCGGTAACTGCCACGATAATGCAGTTGCAGAAAGCTTTTTCCAGTTGCTAAAGCGTGAACGGATAAAGAAAAAGATCTATGGAACGCGGGAAGAAGCCCGCAGCGATATTTTTGATTACATCGAAATGTTTTATAACAGTAAGCGTCGGCATGGTTCTGGCGATCAAATGTCACCGACGGAATATGAAAATCAATATTATCGACGGCTCAGAAGTGTCCAGATTATCCGTGCCGATTCAGTTCCTGGTTGTCCCTTTATCCTGGCGATCACTTGACCACCTGATGTAGCTATAAAGTTGCGGCGTCTATATAATCCCCGGCATTGTGAGCAACTGATTGTACAAAAAATGTCTAAGATTGGATTTATATCATTAGGGTGCCCGAAAAACCTCGTTGACTCCGAGCGCATCCTCACCGAACTGCGCACCGAAGGCTATGACGTGGTACCGAGCTACAACGACGCCGATATGGTTATCGTCAATACCTGCGGCTTTATCGACAGCGCGGTACAAGAGTCGCTGGAAGCCATTGGCGAAGCCCTTAATGAAAATGGCAAAGTGATTGTCACCGGCTGTCTGGGCGCCAAAGTCGATCAGATTCGTGAAGTCCATCCGAAAGTGCTGGAAATCACCGGTCCGCATAGCTATGAGCAGGTGCTTGAGCACGTGCATCACTATGTGCCGAAACCGAAACACAACCCGTTCCTGAGCCTGGTGCCGGAACAGGGCGTCAAACTGACCCCACGTCATTACGCGTATCTGAAAATTTCCGAAGGCTGCAACCATCGCTGCACCTTCTGCATTATTCCGTCAATGCGCGGGGATCTGGTAAGCCGGCCGATTGGTGAAGTGTTAAGCGAAGCCAAACGTCTGGTGGATGCTGGGGTGAAAGAGATCCTCGTTATCTCTCAGGATACCTCCGCTTACGGCGTGGACGTGAAGCACCGTATGGGCTTCCACAATGGCGAACCGGTAAAAACCAGCATGGTCGGTCTGTGCGAACAGCTGGCAAAACTGGGTATCTGGACGCGCCTGCACTATGTTTACCCTTACCCGCACGTTGATGATGTCATTCCTTTGATGGCCGAAGGCAAAATCCTGCCGTATCTGGATATCCCGCTGCAACACGCCAGCCCGCGTATTCTGAAACTGATGAAACGTCCTGGCTCCGTTGACCGCCAACTGGCGCGCATCAAACAGTGGCGCGAAATCTGCCCGGATCTGACCCTGCGTTCGACCTTTATCGTCGGCTTCCCTGGTGAAACCGAAGAAGATTTCCAGATGCTGCTCGATTTCCTCAAAGAAGCGCGTCTGGATCGCGTTGGCTGCTTCAAATACAGCCCGGTGGATGGTGCGACCGCAAACGAGCTGGCCGATCAGGTGCCGGAAGAGATCAAAGAAGAGCGCTGGAACCGCTTTATGCAGCTACAACAGCAGATTTCCGCTGAGCGTTTGCAGGAAAAAGTGGGCCGCGAAATTCTGGTGATAATTGATGAAGTCGACGAAGAAGGGGCCATCGGCCGCAGCATGGCAGATGCACCGGAAATCGACGGCGCGGTCTATCTGAACGGGGAAACGAACGTGAAACCGGGCGATATCATTCGTGTGAAAGTCGAAAACGCCGACGAGTACGATCTGTGGGGTAGCCGCGTCTGACCCTGTCGCCGCCTGTTCCCAGGCGGCGTCTTTCTCTCTTTATACCGCTTCAACACGTTCAAAGCGTGTCGCAATCAGCAGGTAACTCACCACCGCCAGCGCACCGTGCGCCGCCACAAACCACAACGCGTTATTAAACGAACCTGTCACCGTCACCACATAGCCGATGACCAGTGGTGTCACGATCCCGGCAATATTACCGATGCCGTTGAACACGCCGCCGCACAAGCCGATCATCGTTTTCGGCGCAACATCGGACAATACGGCCCAGCCCACTGCCGCGAAGCCCTTGCCGAAGAATGCCATCGCCATCAGGAAAATCACCGCGCTGTTGCTGTCAACAAAGTTAGCGAACACCAGCATGGTGGAGAGCCCCATTCCGAGCACGAACGGCGTTTTACGGGCACGGGAAGCATGCATGCCCCGGCTAATCAGAACGTCAGACAGATACCCTCCCAGCAGACCGCCGGTAAAACCACAGATGGCGGGCAGTGCAGCGACCCACCCTGCCTGCATGATGGTCATCCCGCGTCCCTGAATCAGGTAGATGGGGAACCAGGTAATAAAAAAATAGGTCAGCGCCGTAATGCAGTACTGTCCAAGATAAATGGCCCACAGGTTGCGGTTGGTGAACAGACACCCGGCATCGCGCAACGAGGTTTTCTTCGACTTTGCCGCCCCCTCACTGTCCAGGTCCACCAGCGCGCCACCCTCGCGCATCAGATTTTTCTCTTCTTGCGTCAGGCGCGGATCTTTATGTGGCTCCTTATACCAGGCAAACCACACTGCGGCCAGCACCAGCCCTACGCCTCCCATCCACAGGAATACATGTTCCCAGCCCCAGGCATGGGTAAGCCACGCCATGACAGGCGTAAAGACCACCACCGCCATATATTGCCCTGAGTTAAAGAGCGCCGAGGCCACGCCACGTTCGCGCGTCGGGAACCAACTGGAGACGATACGGGAATTAGCCGGGAACGCGGGCGACTCCACCAGGCCCAGCATGAATCGCATCAGAAACAGGGTCATCGCCGCAAGACTGCCGGTCATCCCTATCCAGCCCACGGTACCCTGTAGCATCGTGAACACAGACCACAGCACCAGGCTCATGCCGTAGACTTTTTTGGCGCCAAAACGGTCCAGCAGCCAGCCGCCGGGGATCTGCCCCAGCGCGTAGGCCCAGGCGAAGGCGGAGAAGATCATCCCCAGCATCATCGGATCGAGGCCCAACTCTTTCACCACCGAGGTTCCGGCAATCGACATGGTGGCACGGTCGGCATAGTTAATAACCGTGATGATGAAAATCAGCCCAAGCACCCAATAGCGGTGGTGCCCTACCCGTTTGACCTGCTCCAGCGAGACATCCATTTGTTTGCTCATAGTTTTCTCACTCTTATATTTGTAGGGTTCAGAGACGATGGCTATACCCGGTTCGGCGGCAGGTTGCCGCTAAAGCAGGCCGTCAGGTTCGCCAGCACAATCTTGCCCATCTCAAGGCGTGTCTGGACGGTCGCGCTGGCACGGTGCGGCTGCAGAGTGACGTTATTGAGAGTGAAAAACCCTTCCGGTACATGCGGCTCATGGGCAAACACATCCAGTCCGGCTCCGGCAATGCGTTTATGGATCAAGGCATCGAGCAAGGCAGCTTCATCCACCAGCTTGCCACGCGCCACATTGATGAAATAACCCTCTGGCCCCAGCGCCTCCAGCACCGACTCACTGATGATCACCTTGCCGCTATCGGCAGAGGCCGCAAGCACCAGCACGTCCACTTCCTGCGCCAGCGCGTGAATATCAGCAATAAAGGTGTAATCAAGGGCGGCGATCGGGGCGAGGTCGGTATAGAGAATGCGGGCGTCGAAGGCGGCGACGCGTCTGGCAATCGCCTGGCCAACGCGCCCCATGCCGATAATCCCGACCGTGGTGCCACTCACTTTGCGCGCCAGCGGCAGGTTAGTGTGCGGCCAGCGTCCCGCACGTACGACCTGCTCGCCTTCGCTCATTTGCCGCAGGGTGGAAATCAACAGGCCCAGCGCCATATCCGCCACGTCATCGGTCAGCACGCCTGGCGTTGTGGTGACGTAGATACCGTGCCTGGCCGCATAAGCCAGGTCGACGGCATCTGTGCCGATACCACTGATAGCGACAATTTTAAGCGCCGGAAGACACTCCATCACCTCACGGGAAAGCCCTTTTGCACCGCCGGTCACCACACCTTCAATCAAGGGGCCAATCTCAGCCAGCATTTTTTTCGGTTCGTTCGCCTGATAAAGACGATGTACTTCATAGTCGCGCAATAATATTTCATCAATCGGTGCGGGCACCGCCTGGGTTAATAAAATGTGTGCTTTTTGTTGAGCCATATTATTTGTCATATCCATTATCCGTCGCGTAGTTATTAAGCAGATGATGGACAGACTAATAATTCATGTCTAATATAAATCCGGTATTCATTAATATAAGAATTGAATTATGGATTTGCATCAATTGCGTTGTTTTATCGCCGTGGCTGAAGAACTGAACTTCGGTCGCGCCGCAGCCCGCCTGCATATGACCCAGCCGCCGCTGAGCCGCCAGATACAGCTTCTGGAAAAAAGCCTGGGCGGGGCGCTATTTGAGAGAAATAACCGTCACGTGCAGCTCACTCATATGGGGCAACATTTGCTGACGGAGTCACGATTAATACTCAAACTGGCAGACAGACTTGAATCCTCCGTTCAGCAATGCGCGTCCGGCGAAATCGGCACGTTATCAATGGGATTTACGGCAGTATTTGCATGGAGCTTTATTCCGCAATTGCTCAAAGCGCTGTCGGTGAAATTACCGGGGGTCGATTTTCGTCTATTTGAACAGGTCTCTCACAAACAAATCAGCTCAGTCGAAAATAACAGTCTTGACGTTGGTTTTGTGCGCCATGTCCCACCAAACCCGCTGCTGGCGTATCAACCCCTTCAGGGCGAGACGTTCGTCGCCGCTTTTCATTGCGATCACCCGCTGGCACGCAAGCGAAAAATTCCCCTGAGCGCCTTTAACAATGAGCCCTTTTTTCTTTACAGCCCCGATGAAGCGCGCCATTTTTATGACCGCATTACCGACCTGTTCGTTTTCAACAACGTCACCCCAGATTTTAAATATCAACTGGCCCAGACCCATACCATCCTGGGAATGGTAAATGCCGGACTGGGGTGCGCGATTGTGCCCGGATCTTCGCGGGCGCTGGGCATGGCCAATGTCACCTTTATGAATATCGAAGGGGTCAATATTCAGGCGCACAATTTCCTGGTGTACTCAAAGGCCAATCCAAACCCGGTACTTCCCGCGTTTCTCAAGGCCCTGAGTGAGGTATTAATTACCCTTTGATTTTGGGATCCAGCGCATCCCGTAGCCCATCGCCTAACAGGTTAAACGCGAGCACGGTCAGGAAAATCGCCAGTGAGGGGAAGAGCGCCACATGGGGAGCGATCACCATATCCGCGCGGGCTTCATTAAGCATAGCGCCCCACTCAGGCGTAGGCGGTTGCGCCCCCAGGCCGAGAAAAGAGAGACTCGCTGCCGAAATAATTGAGGTGCCAATACGCATCGTGAAATAGACCACGATCGACGACACCGTTCCCGGAAAAATATGGCTAAACAGAATAGTCATGTCGCTTGCGCCAATACTGCGCGCCGACTCGACAAAAGTCTGGTGTTTAAGAACCAGGGTGTTGCCGCGCACGAGTCGGGCGAAAGCAGGAACAGAGAAAACCGCCACGGCAATAATGACGTTGGTCATTCCGCTACCCATTACCGCCACGACGGCAATCGCCAGCAAAATACCCGGAAAAGCGAACAGTACATCGCAAACGCGCATGATGATGCGATCCCACCAGCCTTCGTAATACCCGGCCAGCAGACCCAGTACGGTGCCAGTCAGCGCGCCAATCAATACCGCCAGCACCCCGGCCGCCAGCGAGATCCTCGCCCCCAACAGCACACGGCTGAAGATATCGCGGCCCAGGGAATCCACGCCAAACCAGTGCAAAGCCGATGGCCCTTCATTGAGACGGTCATAGTCAAAATAGTTTTCGGCATCGAAAGGAGCAATCCACGGTGCGACGATCGCCAACAAAATCAGAATCAGCACAAACAGCCCGGCGGTCATCGCCAGGGGCTGACGACGAAAACGCCGCCAGAACTCATGCCACGGGGTACGTACCTGGTCTGGTTTCAGCCCAGGCATGGCGTTTAAAATCGCCGCTCGACGCCAGTTTAACAATCGCATCCTTACTTGTACCTGATAGCGGGGTTAATGGCGACATACAGCACATCCACCACTAAATTGATAAGAATAAACTCCAGCGAGAAGAGCAGGACTTCTGCCTGGATAACCGGGTAATCGCGCATATCAACAGAGTCCACCAGCAAACGCCCGAGGCCGGGCCAGTTGAAAACTTTCTCAACGACAATCGAGCCGCCAAGCAAAAAGCCAAACTGTAGCCCCATCATGGTGATCACCGGGATCAGCGCATTGCGCAGGCCATGCTTGAGTATGACCCATTTTTCGCTGAGCCCCTTGGCGCGCGCGGTACGCATGTAGTCTTCATTGAGCACATCGACAAAAGAGGCGCGGGTAAAGCGCGCCATCACTGCGGCCACAGCGGCCCCCAGCGTCATCGAGGGTAAAATATAGTGCCGCCAGCTATCGGCTCCGACCGTCGGCAACCAGCCCAGTTCAACGGAGAAAACCTGCATCAGCAGCATGCCCAGCGCGAAGGCCGGAAAGGAGATCCCGGTCACCGCCAGCGCCATGCCTAATCTATCCGGCCAGCGGTTACGCCATACAGCGGCGGCAATACCCGCCACCAGGCCAAACAGCATCGCCCAGGTCATACTGGCAATGGTCAGCCAGAACGTCGGGAAAAAGCGGCTGGCTATCTCGTCGACGACCGGACGGCGAGAGGCCATCGAGATACCGAAATCGCCCTGCAGGACATTCATAATGTAGTGCCCGAACTGGATATACAGCGGCCTGTCGAGACCCAATTGCTGACGCACCAGTCCAATCACCTGCTCATCGGCCTCCGGCCCGGCAATCAGCCGTGCCGGATCGCCCGGTAAGAGGTGAACAAATAAAAACACCAGCACCGCCACGATCAGTAGCGTCGGGATAAGACCCAGAAGGCGTTTTAAAACATAATTCAGCATCGTCTCTTCCGTCACTCCCCTCTAACGCGAAGAGGGGAGATGCGCTCTTATTTCAGGTCGGCCTCGTCAAAACTAAAGCCGGTATCCGGCATGATGTAGAACCCCGTGAGGTTCTTGTTGTGAGCGGAAACCAGCTTCTCCACCACCAGCGGCACCCAGGGGGACTCTTTCCAGATGATATCCTGCGCCTCTTTGTAGAGCCTGGTTTTTTCCTGATTATTGGTGGTTTTCAGCGCGTCAGCCAGGTCTTTATCTACCTGCGGGTTACTGTAGAACGCCGTGTTGAAGAGTGTTGGCGGCCAGTTCTGCGAGGCAAACAGCGGCGACAGCGCCCAGTCCGCTTCCCCGGTCGATGCCGACCAGCCCGTATAGAACATCCTCACGCCGCTCTCTTTCTGCCCTTTCGCTTCCACTTCCGCCGCGCGCTGTCCGGCATCCATCGCCGTCACCTGAGCTTTGATGCCCACTTGTGCTAACTGCTGCTGGGTAAACTGCAGCACTTTTTGCGCGGTGCTGTGGTTATGTGATGACCACAGTGTGGTACTGAACCCGTTTGGATAGCCTGCCTCTTTCAACAATTCGCGGGCTTTAGCAGGATCATAAGGCCACGGCTGATAAGTTTGCGCATTAGCCAGCGACGGTGGAACAATGCCCGTTGCCGGGGTCGCATACCCGGCGAATGCCACTTTCACCAGCGCCTGACGGTTAATAGCGTAGTTGATAGCTTCGCGCACTTTCGGGTTGTCGAAAGGCTTTTGCGTCACGTTCATACTGATGTAGCGCTGCATAATCGAGGGGCTGGCCACCAGCTCCAGTTTGCTGTTTTTCTGCAGCACCGCCGCCTGCTCATACGGAATCGGGAAAGCGAACTGCGCTTCACCCGTCTGCAGCATCGCCGCTCGGGTATTGTTGTCGACGACCGGACGCCAGGTAATGGTGTCCAGTTTCGGCAGCCCTTTTTGCCAGTACCCGGCGAATTTCTTCACCTTCACAAAATCGGTCTGGTTCCAGGTGTCCAGCTCATAAGGGCCGGTCCCCACCGGGTGAAAGCCGATGTCCTTACCATATTTTTCCAGCGCGGCAGGTGAGATCATCGCCGTCGCCGGGTGGGCCAGAATGTTGATAAAAGCCGAAAATGGCTGTTTCAGGGTGATTTTGACCGTCGTCGCATCCACCGCATCGGTTTTCGCGATGTTCTTATACAGGTTGTAGCGCTTGAGCGCATTGTCCGGATTGCTCGCGCGATCGAGGTTAGCCTTTACCGCCTGTGCGTTAAAGTCGGTCCCGTCCTGGAATTTTACCCCCTGACGCAGCTTGACGGTGTACACCAGGCCGTCATCTGACACCGTATAACTTTCAGCGAGCACATTATGCAGCTTCATATCTTTATCAAGGCCAAACAGCCCCTGATAGAACGACTTAGCGACAGCCTGCGACAATGTGTCATTGGCATTGTAGGGGTCAAGGGTGGTGAAATTCGACGCCACCGCGACCACAACATCTTTGGCAGCCAGTGCTGGCGCGGCGCTCAGCGCGATGGCAACTGCAAACGCAATCTGCCATTTACGTGGTAAAGCTTGTGTCATGTTGTTCTCCTGAGTGTCCCTGCCTGTTTCTGTCAAAAACGTGATTGTGTGTTACCCGGCGTCGTACGGGCGACGAAATGACCCGGGCCGATGTTCTGCAACTGCACACGCTGTACCGTCTCGCCGCGTTTATGGATGTTGCTGGGGATTTCATCCGACAACAACACCCGCTGCGCCCTCGGGTGAGACGGGTCGGCCACCGGAACGGCGGCCATAAGTTTACGGGTATAAGGGTGCTGCGGGTTCTCAAACACGGCGCGACGTGGGCCAATTTCCACAATCTGGCCGAGATACATCACGGCCACACGGTGGCTGATTCGCTCCACGACCGCCATGTCATGAGAAATAAACAGAAACGCAATCCCCATCTCCCGTTGTAAATCAAGTAGCAAGTTGATGATTTGGGCACGAATCGAGACATCCAGCGCCGAAACCGATTCGTCTGCCACCACCACGCGCGGGTTTAAGGCCAGTGCTCTGGCAATACAGATACGCTGACGCTGGCCGCCGGAAAACTCATGGGGATAACGCCACGCATGTTCCGGTTTCAACCCTACACGTTCCAGCAACCACTGCACCCGCCGCCGGGCATCTTCCTCATTCATCACGCCATGCACCCGCAGCGGTTCCATAATGGAATAGCCCACGGTCTGACGGGGGTCGAGGGAGGCGTAAGGGTCCTGGAAAATAAATTGAATGTCCCGTCGCAGCGGCTGCAACTTACCGTCGGGTAGCGTATCGATACGCTCGCCCTGAAAGGTAATGACCCCGCTCTGGCTTTCCACCAGCCGCAACAACGCCCTTCCGGTGGTCGATTTACCGCAGCCGGACTCCCCAACCAGCGATAGGGTTTCGCCCGGCCACAGGTCGAAGCTCACCCCTTCCACCGCATGAACTTCACGGGTTACACGGTTTAAAATCCCGCTGCGGAGCGGGAAACGCGCGACCAGGTCGCGGACCTGCAGAATCGGCTCGCCCGGCACGACAGTATCCTGCTCGGTTTCCGGCTCCTGGTGTTCAGGATGTTGTAACGAAACCAGAGGAAAACGACGCGGTAGATCGCTGCCGTTCATCGCGCCAAGACGCGGTACCGCTGCCAGTAAGGCTTTCGTGTAGATATGTTGCGGTGCGTTAAAAATCTGTTCTACGCTACCCGTCTCCACCGCTTCGCCCTGATACATCACCAGCACGCGATCGGCAATATCTGCCACAACCCCCATATCATGGGTGATAAAAATCACGCCCATCGCCATCTCTTTTTGCAGCACGGCGATGAGTTGCAGAATCTGCGCCTGGATAGTCACATCCAGCGCCGTCGTCGGCTCATCGGCAATCAGCACCGCCGGACGACAGGAGAGCGCCATGGCAATCATCACCCGCTGGCGCATGCCGCCGGAAAGCTGATGCGGATAACGAGACAAAATGGACTCTGATTCGGGGATGCGTACCAGATCCAGCATCCGCCGGGCCTCTGCTAACGCCTCTTCTTTGCCCAGACCCTGATGCAGACGGATGGATTCGGCAATTTGCTCACCCACCGGAAAGACCGGGTTAAGTGAGGTCATTGGTTCCTGAAAAATCATAGCGATGTCGGCCCCGCGAACCCCCCGCAGGCGAGAGGCGTTGAGTGTCGCCAGGTCGACACGCTCCCGGTTACGGCGCAAAAGGCGCATATGATCGCAGCTCACCTCCCCGCCAGCCTGTTCCAGCAGACGCAGTAGCGACATGGCGGTAACCGACTTACCCGATCCCGACTCTCCGACAATCGCCAGCGTTTCACCGCGTTTAAGGGTAAATGACAGGTTACGCACCGCCTGGGTGAGCTGTTTTTCATGACGAAACGCGACATTCAGATTGCTGACATCCAGCACCACATCGGCGTCTGTTTCATACCCGTGCGACACCCCACTCTCCTTATTCACGATAAATCCCTACGCTTGGCGCATCTCCGGCATAGCCCCAGGCCCGATACATCCCTTCGCTGTTGAAAGGCAATGCGATATTTCCATCACGATCGACGGCAATCAGGCCGCCGCTACCGCCCAGCACAGGCAGTTTATCCATCACCACGGCTTCACAGGCTTCGTGCAGGCTTAATCCGCCATAATCCATCAGCGCAGCGATATCATAGGCAGCCAGCGCGCGGATAAACACTTCCCCTGTTCCGGTGCAGGAGACCGCTACGCTTGCGTTGTTGGCATAACACCCTGCGCCGGGTAGCGGACTGTCTCCTACCCTCCCCGGCAATTTATTGGTCATACCGCCTGTCGAGGTCGCCGCCGCCAGGTTTCCCTGTTTATCCAGCGCCACCGCCCCGACGGTGCCCATTTTTTTCGTTTCATCCAGCGGCGCGCCGCCATGATCCAGCGCAGTCTGTCCTGCCGCACGGGCGGCAAGCAGTTGTTCGTACCGCTCCGGCGTGGAAAAAATTTCGGGCGACACCGACTCCATCCCTTCGGCAAAGGCAAATTTCTCCGCCCCTTCCCCCACCAGCAACACATGCGGGCTGCGTTCCATCACCAGCCGTGCCGCCAGCACCGGATTACGTAAGCGGCTAACACCGGCGACAGCGCCAGCGCGCAGTGAGTACCCGTCCATTACACAGGCGTCCAGCTCGTGGGTTTCATCACGGGTAAAAACAGAACCAATGCCCGCGTTAAACAGCGGACACTCTTCAAGTAAGCGCACGGCCTCCGTTACCACATCCAGCGCGCTTTCTCCGGCATTGAGCATCTTCTGGCCGGTTTCGACAATGGCCGAGAGTGCGGCAATATACTGCCGTTCTTTTTCCGGGCTCAGTTGCGCGCGGGAGATGGCCCCTGCGCCACCATGAATTGCAATTACCGCTTTGGTCATTTTTTTATCGCCCGGTCAGGATAGCTTGCTGCTTTTTCTATAAATATCATTATCGTCGTCACAGCTTCATACAATTTTTGAATATAGAAAGTCGATCCTGCGATGTAAAGCAGGCATCTCACTCTGGCACTTGAGGAGGACATGCAGTCAGGCCTCATTTTCTGCCATAATGGCCCCTTTCACGCGTGGTGCTGGAGTAAATTATGGAATATACCGCAGGCTTGATCCCGCTGGATTCGGCCCTGGCGCAAATGCTTTCCCGCGTTTCGCCACTCACAGAAAGCGAAACTTTACCGCTGCTGAACTGTTTTGGCCGCGTTGTGGCGCAGGACGTGATTTCACCGCTCAATGTGCCGGGTTTTGACAATGCCGCCATGGACGGTTATGCCGTCCGCCTGGCCGATATCGAAAAAGGTGAACCGCTGCCGGTTGCCGGAAAAGCTTTCGCCGGACAGCCATTTCACGGCGAGTGGCCTGCCGGCACCTGCGTGCGCATTATGACCGGAGCCCCGGTCCCGGCTGGCTGTGAAGCCGTGGTAATGCAGGAGGAGACCGAGCAAACCGACGCGGGCGTGCGCTTCACCGGTAAGGTCAGGGCCGGGCAAAACATCCGTCTGACAGGCGAAGATATTCGCGCGGGCGCTGCCGTGTTCAGCGCCGGGAAAAAACTGACCGCCGCCGAACTACCGGTGCTCGCCTCGCTGGGTATTGCCGAAGTGGCGGTCGTGCGCAGGGTCCGCGTGGCGCTCTTTTCCACTGGCGATGAGCTGCAACTGCCAGGCCAGCCGCTGGCTGACGGACAAATCTACGATACCAATCGCCTGACGGTGCACCTGATGCTGGAACAGTTGGGCTGCGAGGTCATCAACCTTGGCATCGTGCGTGACGATCCCGCAATTCTGCGTGAGACCTTTATCACCGCTGACCAGCAGGCCGACGTGGTGATCAGCTCCGGCGGTGTGTCGGTGGGTGAAGCGGATTACACCAAAACTATCCTCAATGACGTGGGTGAAATCACTTTCTGGAAGCTCGCCATTAAGCCCGGCAAACCATTCGCCTTCGGCAGCCTCAGGAAAAGCTGGTTCTGTGGATTGCCCGGCAATCCGGTCTCCGCCGCACTGACCTTCTACCAGTTAGTACAGCCGCTACTGGCGAAGCTGAGCGGCAATACCGCAAGCCCGCTGCCGCTGCGACTGCGCGCCCGCGCGGCAACGCGCCTTAAGAAAACGCCGGGGCGTCTTGATTTCCAGCGTGGCATCCTCAGCCGCGATAGCAGCGGCGAGCTGATTGTCAGCACCACCGGCCCGCAGGGATCGCATATCTTCAGTTCGTTTAGTCAGGGCAACTGCTTTGTGGTGCTGGAGTGTGAGCGTGGTCATGTGGAACCAGGCGAATGGGTTGAGGTTGAAATTTTTAACCATCTCTTCGGGGGCTAAGATGTCAGTTGAGCTGAGCGATGAGGAGATGCTGCGCTATAACCGACAGATTATTCTGCGCGGCTTCGATTTTGACGGGCAGGAGCGGTTAAAAGCATCACGCGTGCTGGTAGTGGGGCTGGGCGGTCTGGGCTGCGCTGCTGCGCAATATCTGGCAGCGGCGGGTATTGGTCAGATGACGCTTCTGGATTTTGATACCGTGGCGCTCTCCAATCTCCAGCGCCAGACGCTGCACAGCGATGCGACGATTGGCGAGCCGAAAGTGGAGTCCGCCAGAGCCGCACTGGCGCGAATTAACCCGCATGTTCAGCTCGATACCCTTAACGCCATGCTGCATGAAAGCGCCCTGTCAGAACAGATTGCCGCCCACGATCTGGTGCTGGATTGCACGGATAATGTCGCCATTCGCAATCAGCTTAACGCCGGATGCTTCGCGCATCATATTCCGCTGGTCTCCGGTGCCGCCATTCGTATGGAGGGGCAAATCAGTGTCTTTACCTGGGGGGACGGCGAGCCCTGCTACCGTTGTCTGAGCCGTCTGTTTGGTGAAAACGCGCTCACCTGTGTCGAAGCGGGCGTCATGGCACCGCTGGTAGGAGTCATCGGTTCGCTACAGGCGCTGGAAGCAATCAAAGTGCTGACACACTATGGCGTGCCTGCCGCCGGAAAAATCGTGATGTATGACGCAATGACCTGCCAGTTTCGCGAAATGAAGCTGATGCGTGACCCTCGGTGTGAGGTCTGCGGAGCTAAACAGCAAAAGGCAACGTAAGTTGCCTTTTTAGTGTTTTCACTCCCTCTTCGCCAAAGAGAGAGCCGATCTGCACGAGATAAGACACTGGTGATACCTTCCGGCTGGCGCTGCGCCAGCCGGGCTATCCTGGCATCGGCCTTGTCCTGTAGCCCGGACAAGACGTTTACTCCGCCATCCGGGAAATGACGTTGATGTGCCCCCCTGTGCACCTGATTGAAACCACGTCCAGTGGGGACACCAGAGCGCACCGGATTAAATCGATGTACGGCCAAACGCCGTTTGCCAGTCCTGCTCGAACTTCGCGATAGCCGCATCCACCGCTGGCGCGGCGATAAACTGTTGTGCCACATCCAGCGGCAGCGTAATTGACTCACAGCCTGCCAGCAGGCACTCCAGCGCCTGACGTGGCGTCTTAAAGCTGGCCGCCAGCACCTTCGCCCCTGGCGCATGCAGGCTCAGCAAACGCTGTAAGTCATTTACTGTCTGAATGCCGTCACCGCCCTGCGCATCCACGCGGTTCACATAGGGTGCGACATACTCCGCCCCCGCCAGTGCAGACAACAGCCCCTGCCCGGCGCCGTATACGGCCGTGCCAAGCGTTGGGATACCTTCTGCTTTCAGGCACTTAATAGCTGCCAGCCCCTCCGCCGTCACCGGCACTTTCACCACCAGATCGGGAATAATAGCGCGTAGCTTATGCGCATCCGCCACCATACCCTCAGCGGTGTTCGCCATAACCTGGGCAAATAAGCGACCTTTGCCATCCAGCGCGTCGTACAATTGCGGCAGCAACACCTCAACCGGCGTTTTACCCGCCGCCACAATACTTGGATTGGTGGTTACGCCCGCAAGCGGAAAAATGCGCGCCAGCCGTTTCACCGCCGCCACGTCTGATGTATCGAGATAGAGTTCCATTCTTTCACCCTCAAAATGTGAGATTCAGCATGCTTTAAAACTAACACGCATTAACCTGCCCGAGAGTTGACCTTAATCAATATAACTTTCATTCGAAAGTAATTTAATCTTCATACGCAAGATGAGGGCAACCTATGATTTTCAATATTCAACGCTACTCCACCCATGATGGCCCTGGTATTCGCACCGTCGTCTTTCTGAAAGGCTGTTCATTAGGCTGCCGCTGGTGTCAGAACCCCGAAAGCCGCGCCCGCGAACGCGAAGTGCTGTTCGACGCCAGATTGTGCCTGGAAGGTTGCGATCTTTGCCAGCAGGCCGCCCCGAAGGCTATTCACCGGGCACTTAACGGCCTGCTGATTGCCCGTGAAAAGTTGACGGAGAGCGACCTTAATACCCTGGCCACTTGCTGCCCGACACAGGCGTTGACCGTCTGCGGGGAAGGTAAATCCGTCGATGACATCATGGCAGCAGTATTGCGCGATAAAGCTTTTTATTCCCGCAGCGGCGGGGGTATTACGCTTTCCGGTGGCGAGCCGTTTATGCAACCGGACCTGGTTTTCGCCCTCTTTAAAGCAAGCCATGAACAAGGCATTCACACCGCCGTTGAAACATGCCTGCACGTACCCTGGCACTACATAGAGCGCTCGCTGCCCTATGTGGATCTGTTTCTCGCCGACCTGAAACATGTTGATAGCATTGCGTTTAAACAGTGGACTGACGGCAGCGCCAGACGCGTGCTGGATAACCTGAAACGACTGGCTAATGCCGGTAAGCAGATGACCATCCGCGTGCCGTTGATTCCTGGCTTCAATGCCGATGAAAAATCCATTTCTGATATCACCAATTTCGCCGCCGATGAACTGAACGTCCGCGAGATCCACTTTTTGCCCTATCACACGCTGGGCATGAATAAATACACCTTACTCAGTCAACCCTACACCGCTCCTGACAAGCCGCTTGATGCACCGGCGTTACTGGCATTCGCCCAGAACTACGCCAGCCAGAAAGGGCTGACAGCACTATTACGAGGATAATCTCATGACAACTTTGCAACTTTCGACCCTGACCGATCGTATTAAGGCGCATAAGAATGCGCTGGTGCATATTGTAAAACCGCCGGTTTGTACCGAGCGCGCACAGCACTATACCGAGATGTATCAGCAGCATATGGATAAGCCCATTCCGGTACGCCGCGCGCTGGCGCTAGCCCACCATCTGGCTGAGCGCACCATCTGGATCAAGCACGACGAACTGATCGTCGGCAACCAGGCAAGCGAAGTGCGAGCCGCGCCTATCTTCCCGGAATATACCGTCAGCTGGATTGAAAAAGAGATCGATGACCTGGCGGATCGTCCTGGTGCTGGCTTTGCGGTGAGCGAAGAAAATAAACAGGTACTGCATGCCATTTGTCCGTGGTGGCGCGGCCAGACCGTGCAGGATCGCTGCTACGGCATGTTTACCGATGAGCAAAAAGCGCTGCTGGAAACCGGCATTATCAAGGCCGAAGGCAATATGACTTCGGGCGACGCGCATCTGGCAGTGAATTTCCCGCTGCTACTGGAAAAAGGGCTGGACGGCCTGCGTCATAAAGTGGGCGAGCGCCGTTCACGCATTAACCTCACCGTGCTGGAGGATTTGCACGGCGAACAGTTCCTGAAAGCGATTGATATCGTGCTCAATGCCGTCAGCCAGCATATTGAACGTTTCGCCGACCTCGCCCGTCAGATGGCCAGTGCGGAAACCCGCGTCAGCCGCCGGGATGAACTGCTGGCGATGGCGGAAAACTGCGATGTGATTGCCCACGAACCGCCGAAAACATTCTGGCAGGCACTGCAACTGTGCTATTTCATCCAGTTAATCCTGCAAATTGAATCCAACGGCCATTCTGTCTCCTTTGGGCGCATGGATCAGTATCTGTATCCTTACTATCGTCGCGATGTGGAGCTGGACCAGTCGGTGTCCCGCGAGCAGGCCATCGAAATGCTGCACGGCTGCTGGCTGAAATTACTGGAAGTGAATAAAATCCGCTCCGGCTCGCACTCCAAAGCCTCTGCGGGCAGCCCGCTGTACCAGAACGTGACCATTGGCGGTCAGAAACTGGTCAACAATGCGCCAATGGATGCCGTCAATCCGCTCTCCTACGCGATTCTGGAATCCTGTGGCCGCCTGCGCTCCACCCAGCCGAACCTCAGCGTACGCTATCACGCGGGTATGAGTAACGATTTCCTGGATGCCTGCGTACAGGTGATCCGCTGCGGCTTCGGGATGCCGGCGTTTAACAACGATGAAATCGTGATCCCTGAGTTTATTAAACTTGGCGTCGAACCGCAGGATGCATACGACTACGCGGCGATTGGTTGTATCGAGACCGCCGTCGGCGGTAAATGGGGTTATCGCTGCACCGGGATGAGCTTTATCAACTTTGCCCGCGTTATGCTGGCTGCACTGGAGGGGGGACGTGATGCCACCAGTGGCAAAGTGTTCCTGCCGCAGGAGCATGCGTTGTCGAAAGGCAATTTCACCGGCTTTGACGAGGTGATGGCCGACTGGGATAGCCAGATACGCTACTACACCCGTAAATCTATTGAAATTGAGTACGTTGTTGACACCATGCTCGAAGAGAACGTCCACGATATTCTCTGTTCCGCACTGGTAGATGACTGTATCGAACGGGCAAAAAGTATAAAACAGGGTGGCGCAAAATATGACTGGGTCTCTGGTCTGCAGGTGGGCATCGCCAACCTCGGAAACAGCCTGGCAGCGGTCAAAAAACTGGTGTTCGAGCAGGGTACTATCGGGCAACAGCAGCTCGCTGAGGCGCTGGCCGCTGATTTCGACGGTCTGACGCATGAGCAGTTACGCCAGCGCTTGATTAACAGTGCGCCGAAGTATGGCAATGATGATGACAGTGTGGATGCGCTGCTGGTTCGCGCTTACCAGACCTATATCGACGAGCTGAAAAATTACCATAACCCACGTTTCGGACGCGGCCCGATTGGCGGCAATTATTACGCCGGGACCTCTTCTATCTCCGCGAATGTGCCATTTGGTGCGGCAACTATGGCGACACCGGACGGACGTAAAGCCAGAACTCCGCTCGCCGAAGGGGCAAGTCCGGCATCGGGGACAGATCATCTTGGCCCAACGGCGGTAATCGGTTCGGTGGGGAAACTGCCGACGGCGGCGATTCTCGGCGGCGTATTGCTTAACCAGAAGCTGAACCCGTCAACGCTTGAGAATGACAGTGACAGGCAGAAACTGATGCTGCTGCTGCGCACTTTCTTTGAGGATCATAAAGGCTGGCATATTCAGTACAATATTGTCTCCCGTGAGACGTTGCTGGAAGCGAAAAAACACCCGGATCAATATCGCGACCTGGTGGTGCGTGTTGCAGGGTATTCCGCGTTCTTCACCGCTCTGTCACCGGATGCGCAGGATGACATTATTGCGCGCACCGAGCATACACTTTAACTTCCCACCCCGGCTGGCGCTGCGCTTAGCCGGGCAACGTGGCATCTCAAGTAGATGAAACACGTCTCCTCTCCCCCTGTAAGAGGGAAAAAATTGAAACGGCAACCTGAGGTTGCCGTTTTGCTTTTACTTTCGAATGAAATAAATTTGTGCTTCAGGTCACACTGTTATTACAATGTTACGAGTGGTACCCAGACCAGGAGCATATGTATGACTGTAAAAGTTATCGTCACTGATATGGACGGAACTTTTCTTGACGACGCCAAACAATACGACCGCGATCGTTTTATGGCGCAGTTTGCCCAACTCAGGCAACGTGATATTGAATTTGTCGTCGCCAGCGGCAACCAGTATTACCAGCTCATTTCCTTTTTCCCTGAACTGAAAGATCAGATCTCTTTTGTGGCCGAAAACGGCGCGCTGGTCTTTGAACATGGTCAGCAACTGTTTCACGGTGAGCTTACCCGTCACGAAGCCCGGGTGGTGATTGGCGAATTACTAAAAGACAAAGAGCTGAATTTTGTCGCCTGTGGGCTGGAAAGCGCCTGGGTCAGCGAAAACGCGCCGGATAGTTTTATCGACCTGATGGCAAAGCACTATCATCGCCTGCAACGCGTAAGTGACTACCACCAGATCAACGATACCCTGTTCAAATTTTCGCTCAATTTACCGGACAGCGAAATCCCTCAATTAATTGATAAATTACATGTTTCTCTGGACGGGATTATGAAACCTGTGACCAGCGGCTTTGGTTTTGTCGATCTGATCATTCCCGGTCTGCACAAAGCCAACGGTATTACCCGTCTGCTGAAGCGCTGGCAGGTTTCACCGCAAGAGTGTGTGACAATTGGCGATAGCGGCAACGATGCCGAAATGTTGCGCATGACGGCGTTTTCGTTCGCCATGGGTAACGCCAGCGACGCCATCAAAGCGATTGCCCGTCATCGCACCGATGACAACAACCATCAGGGCGCACTGAATGTGATTCAGGCGGTACTGGACGGCACTTCCCCGTTCCACTGATTTTCCCGGCCGGTGTTCGTTCCGGCCGTTTCACTTCTTCCTTTCTCTCTCCTTCTTTCAGCTTTGTGCTCCGCATCAAGTTTTTAAACTTGCATTAACTTAATTTTAACTTAAAGTATCATTTGTAAGCTTAATTACTTTCGAATGAAAGATTGAGAGGCCATTATGACATTCACCAGCGAAACTTTACCCGTCGACCATAAAGCGGCTATCCGGCAAATGAAGCAGGAATTACGCCAGCAAATCGGTGACGTGAAAGCTGTATTCAATCAACTCCACGCGCGGATTAGCCAGCGCGTCGCAGAGATCAACGCGTTAAAGGCACAGGGTGAGAATGTCTGGCCGGTGATCCCCTTTGAAGAGGTGAAACAGGGACGGATAAGCGAGCAACAGCGTGCGCTGATTAAGCAACGCGGCTGTGCGGTTATCAAAGGGCATTTTCCTCGCGAGCGAGCGCTCGGCTGGGACCGCGATATGATGGCCTATCTTGAGCAAAACCACTTTGACGATATCTACAAAGGGCCAGGCGATAATTTCTTCGGCTCTCTAGATGCCTCGCGCCCGGAAATTTATCCGATCTACTGGTCACAATCACAAATGCAGGCGCGCCAGAGCGACGAAATGGCTGCCGTACAATCGTTTCTTAACCGTTTGTGGCGCTTTGAAAGCGAAGGTACGAAGTGGTTTGACCCGGATGTCAGCGTAATTTACCCGGACCGTATTCGTCGCCGTCCGCCGGGAACGACATCAAAAGGTTTAGGTGCCCATACCGATTCTGGCGCACTGGAACGCTGGCTGCTTCCGGCGTATCAACGGGTATTTGCCAGCGTTTTTAATGGCAGGCTGGACGAATACGATCCGTGGGATGCCGCACATCGTACTGAGGTGGAAGAGTACACCGTCGAGAACACCACCAAATGTTCGGTGTTCCGCACCTTCCAGGGCTGGACGGCGCTATCCGATATGATCCCGGGCCAGGGGTTGTTGCATGTCGTGCCGATCCCGGAAGCGATGGCCTATGTTCTGCTTCGCCCACTGCTGGACGATGTACCGGAAGATGAGTTGTGTGGTGTGGCGCCAGGTAAAGTGCTACCCATTTCTGAAAAATGGCATCCACTATTGATAGAAGCGTTAACGTCCATCCCGGCGCTGGAAGCGGGGGACTCCGTCTGGTGGCATTGCGATGTCATTCACTCCGTCGCTCCGGTAAAAGAGCAACAGGGCTGGGGCAACGTGATGTATATTCCCGCCGCCCCCCTGTGTGAGAAAAACCTCGCCTGGGCGCGTAAAGCTAAAGTCGCACTGGAAAATGGCGCATCGCCAGGTGATTTTCCGCGCGAAGATTATGAAGCGAACTGGGAGGGGCGCTTCACGCTGGCCGATTTGAATGAGTATGGAAAAAGGGCGCTCGGGATGATCTAAACGTCATACAACCCTTCTCGCTCCACGGCGGTACGTCGTTGTCCCGGACGTATCCGCCGTACCGACTCTCTCACCACCAGCATGCCATTAATCAACAGCGAACCAATTGCCGCCTGCGGGCGAATAAGCCGTTGCTGCAACATACAGACCGCCTCAGTACCGAGTTCATCGCGCGGCACATGAACTGCCGTCAGCGGTACATCCTGGATGGCGGCCAGGTTGAACGCGTCAATACTCATCACCGAGACATCCTGCGGAACACGTAAGTCACGTTGCTGCAACGCCCGTACGGTCCCTTCTGCCATAAAATCCCCCCCGACTAAAAACGCGGTCGGCGGATTCTTATGTGTGGGACAGTCGAGCCACTCCCCCACCCGCTCCTGTGCTTCTCTTGCGCTAAAACTCGGGACAGTGATCAGATCGCGCTTACTCTGAAAGCGCAGATTTCGCTGCTGCCAGGCGTCTTTAATGCCTGCCAGCCGCAGGTCCATGGTATAGCGGCGCAGACACATCACGACCACCATATCGCGATGACCGGAATCAAACAGATAATCAGCGGCAAACTCACCAATCGCCCGATGGTCCGGAGCGACCGTCGGCAGGCGCATCCGTTTATCGCGACAGTTAATCAGTACGCAAGGTTTGGCAAAATCCGCTGCCAGTTCATGAATATGCGGATCATCAATCCCCAACAAAATTGCCGCCTGCGTTTCCGGCTCATTCATTCGTGCAATGAAGGTATTAGCATCGCTGTCCAGCTCTTCCAGCGGGCAGTAACGCAGCCGCACCTCGTGGGAATCCAGTGCCTTGCTAATACTTTGAATTACGCGGTAATAAAAGATATCGGAACGTTCATCAAACGCCCGCTGCGGTGCGAAGATCACCAGGTTATTGAGCAATAACCGCCCGGCGGCAATCCCGTCCATTACCCCTAACTCACGCGCACATTCCAGCACCAGGCGTCTGGCCGTTTCGCTGGTATTGGCCTTCCCGGCCAGCACACGGGAAACAGTGCTGGTCGACAGGTTGGTACGCCGGGCGATTTCAGTGATTTTTAGCTTTTTATCCATTCTGTGATCTTGCTCCGTTTCCGCTATGGGAAAATTTTCATGAAACCGAAGTCTCATGAATACTGGTCCGAAAAGCATAATGCCCTTTTCTTTGGTGAATTGATGAGAATCCTTGCACAAAATCCACTATGGCTGACCCTTTTTCTCCCCTAACGTAAAGATGTCGTACAACTTCCATACTAGTTGTAGGCATATTTCAGGCTAAAGCAGAAAAAATCCCCATGCGGTCCAGATCGGTATAACAAATTTCGAATGGCCCGCAACGACTTCCCTACAGAACGGTGCGTGGAGAAAAAAATGAGCCAGGGAATCAACAATAATGAAGTGGTGGCAAGCAAAAGCCGCCGGATAGTCAAAAAATTACGCTGGTGGGTGCTGGTCCTGTTTTTACTGGGCGTCACGGTAAACTACATCACACGTAACTCTCTCGGCATTCTTGCCCCCGAACTGAAAACCAGTATGGGCATTATGACCGAACAGTACTCATGGATTGTGGGCGCTTTTCAGTTAGCCTATACCGTTTTTCAGCCGCTATGCGGTTGGCTGATTGATGTGATTGGCCTGAAAATGGGCTTTATGATCTGTGCCATCATCTGGGCGCTGGCCTGTATCTTCCACGCGGGCGCGAGCAGTTGGTTGCAACTGGCCATTTTGCGCTTCACGATGGGGGCATCCGAAGCGGCCGCCACGCCTGCGAACGCGAAAACCCTGGGCGAGTGGTTCCCGAAATCTGAGCGCCCGGTTGCCGCAGGTTGGGCTGGCGTCGGTTTCTCGATTGGTGCCATGCTGGCGCCACCGATCATCTATTTTGCCCATGCCTCTTTTGGCTGGCAGGGCGCATTTATGTTTACCGGCGTTCTGGCGCTGGTATGGGTACTGCTGTGGTGGGCGTTTTACTACAACCCGGAAAAACACCCGAACCTGAGTAAAGATGAACTTGCCTATATCAAGCAGGATAACGAAGCGCCTGCGGTCAAACTCCCTTTCTTCACCGCGCTGAAAACCGTCGCCAAAAACAAGCGTTTTTACGGTATCGCCATTCCGGCGTTTATGGCTGAACCGGCCTGGGCCGTGCTGAGCTTTTGGGTCCCCCTGTATCTGGCGAAAGAGCACGGGATGGACCTTAAGCAAATTGCCATGTTTGCCTGGCTCCCCTTTCTCGCCGCCGATCTGGGCAGCGTGGCAAGCGGCTACCTCACCAAACTCTATACACGCTGGTTCGGCTGCTCCCGGGTAAATTCGGTGGTCGCAAGCTCCGTCACCGGCGCATTTCTGATGATCTCACTGGGCATCGTCGCGATAACCCGCGATCCCTATATCACTATCGTGCTGATCTCCATTGGCGGCTTCGGCCACCAAATCATCTCCTGCATGCTCAGTGCGCTGGTGGTGGAGTCCTTTGATAAAGGCCAGATGGCCACCGTTAACGGTATGCGCGGCTCGGCGGCATGGATCGCGAGCTTCCTCTTCTCTCTGTTGATCGGTGTTACCGCTGACAAAATAGGTTTCAATCCGCTGTTTATCGCAATGGGCTTTTTTGACCTGATTGGGGCCATTTTCCTGGTGTCATTTATTGCTGAACGTCGCGCAAAACGCGTCTGATAATGGATGTCTGATATGAAAATTTTGAAAAACTGGACCTTACTAAAGCAAGCGGCTCACCACGTTGAACTGTTGGTGGATGGGCAGCACACGCTGTGCCTGTATGTGCTGGAAAAAACGCTGTTCCGCGTACTGTTAAAACGTAAGAGTGAGCTGGCGCTGGACAGAACCTGGAGTATTGCACCCGGGCAGGATGTGCCATGGGAAGGCCGTAACCGCGAAGATATCAGCGGTTTCAGTTGCCCGGACTGGACGCTTGAGCAACAGGATCAGCAATTAATTATCGCCACCGAAGCATTGCGGGTCACCGTGCACCAGCCGCTGTGGCTGGAATGGCACTACCGCAATGAGGCCGGAGAGTGGCAATGGCTGGCAAGCGATCGCCCCACCAGCGCCTATCAACTCAATGCGCATGGCGACGGTGTGGCGCATTACCTCAGCCGTAAAAAAGATGAGCGGTTTTACGGTCTGGGCGAGAAGGCTGGCGATCTGCAGCGTAACGGTAAGCGTTATGAGATGCGCAACCTGGATGCGATGGGCTATAACGCGGCCAGTACCGATCCACTTTATAAACATATTCCGTTTACCCTCACCCGCCGGGACGACATCAGCTACGGTCTGTTTTATGACAACCTGAGCAGTTGCTGGCTGGATTTGGGTAATGAAATCGATAATTACCATACCGCCTACCGCCGCTGGCAGGCCGAAGCGGGCGATATCGATTACTACCTGTTTACCGGCGCGCGGGCGTTGGATGTCACTAAAGCGTTTGTGCGCCTGACCGGGAAAACCCTGTTTGGGCCGAAGTGGAGTCTGGGTTACAGCGGTTCCACCATGCATTACACCGATGCGCCGGATGCGCAAAACCAGCTGATGAACTTTATTCGCCTCTGTTGCGAACATGCTATTCCCTGCGATTCGTTCCAGCTCTCTTCGGGCTATACCTCCATTAATGGCAAGCGCTATGTCTTTAACTGGAACTACGACAAGGTGCCGCAGCCAAAAGTCATGAGCCAGGCGTTCCACGATGCGGGCCTGAAACTGGCGGCCAATATTAAGCCGTGTCTGCTGCAGGACCATCCGCGCTATCCGGAAGTGGCCGAAAAAGGTCTGTTTATTCGTGATTCAGAAACCGATTCGCCTGAACGTTCAAGCTTCTGGGACGATGAAGGGTCTCACCTCGACTTTACCAATCCACAAACCGTCAAATGGTGGCAGGAGGGCGTGACCACGCAACTGCTGGAGATGGGCATCGACTCGACGTGGAATGACAACAACGAGTTTGAAGTGTGGGACGGTGAAGCACGCTGCTACGGTTTTGGCCGCGAGATTGCCATCAAACATATTCGCCCGGTGATGCCGCTTCTGATGATGCGAGCATCGCTGGAAGCGCAGCAACGGTTTGCCCCGGATAAACGTCCGTACCTGATCTCCCGCTCCGGCTGCGCCGGGATGCAACGTTACGTACAAACCTGGAGCGGTGATAACCGGACCAACTGGGATACGTTGCGCTTCAACACGCGAATGGGGCTGGGGATGAGTTTGTCCGGACTGTATAACGTGGGGCACGATGTCGGCGGCTTCTCCGGTGATAAACCGGATGCTGAACTGTTTATCCGCTGGGTACAAAACGGCGTAATGCACCCCCGTTTCACCATCCATTCGTGGAATGACGATCATACGGTGAATGAACCGTGGATGTATCCGGGCGTGACACCAGCTATTCGCAGCGCAATTGAACTGCGTTATCGTCTGTTACCCTATTTTTATACTCTGTTGTGGCAGGCGCATGCGGATGACGAACCGATGCTGCGCCCAACGTTCCTCGATCATGAGAGTGACGAGCAGACGTTTGAAGAGTGTGACGACTTTCTGCTGGGCCGCGATATTCTGGTGGCCAGCGTGGTCGAAGCGGGTCAGCGTGAACGCCGTGTCTGGCTGCCCGCGAATGAGACCGGCTGGTATGATTTTTATACGCATGAGTGGTTCTGCGGCGGGCAGTGGATTGTACGCGACGCGCCGCTGGAAAAACTGCCATTACTGGTTCGCGCAGGAGCAGGGTTGCCGCTCAGCGAACGAATCAGACATGTTAGCGCGACGGCGGATGATACCCGTGAGCTGAAACTGTTCCCGGTGAAAGGAACGGGACGCTCAACCGGGTTGCTGTTTGAAGATGACGGTGAGAGCTGGGGTTATCAGAACGGAAATGCCCTGTGGCTGGAATGGACGATGGCCTGCGACGCTCGCTGTATCAATCTGACGATCGCCACAACCGGTGATTACCGTCCGGCATGGAAGGCGCTTAAGGTATCGTTACCGACAGGAGAAGGACGTAAACTGCTGATCAATGGCGAAGAACGGAGCGAGTGGACACTGTAGTCTCCTCACTCCGTCCCTCTCCCCAAAGGGGAGAGGGAGTATTGGCTTATTCGATACCTTTACTGCGCAGGTAATCTTCGTAATTACCCGTAAAGTCGATGACTTTCTCCGGCGTAATTTCAATAACACGGGTCGCCAGCGAGCTCACAAACTCACGATCGTGAGAGACGAAAATCAGGGTGCCCTGATACATCTCCAGCGCCATGTTCAGCGACTCGATAGATTCCATATCCAGGTGGTTGGTCGGTTCGTCCATCACCAGAATATTGGGTTTTTCCATCATCAACTTGCCGAACAGCATGCGACCTTTCTCGCCACCGGACAGCACCTTCGCTGGCTTTTTAATATCATCCTGGCTGAACAGCAGACGACCCAGAATGCTGCGTACCGCCTGCTCGTCATCGCCCTCTTGTTTCCACTGGCTCATCCAGTCAAATACGGTGAGGTCGTTTTCAAACTCATACTCGTGGTCCTGCGCGTAATAACCGATCTGCGCATTTTCCGACCATTTCACGGTTCCAGTGTCCGCAGCCAGTTCACCCACCAGCGTTTTCAGCATGGTGGATTTACCCACGCCGTTGGCACCGAGAATAGCGAGCTTTTCACCCACTTCCAGCAGCAAGTTAACCCCTTTAAACAGCGGGCCTTCCTCAAACCCTTTGGAAAGGGCTTCCACTTCCAGCGCGTTACGGAACAGTTTCTTATCCTGCTCAAAACGGATGAACGGGTTCTGACGGCTGGAGGCTTTAACTTCTTCCAGTTTGATTTTATCAATCTGGCGCGCACGCGATGTAGCCTGACGAGATTTAGACGCGTTGGCGCTAAAGCGGCTAACAAATGACTGCAGATCGGCAATTTGCGCTTTCTTCTTGGCGTTATCCGCCAGCAGACGTTCGCGTGCCTGGGTTGCCGCCGTCATATATTCGTCGTAGTTGCCCGGATAAACGCGCAGCTCGCCGTAATCCAGGTCAGCCATATGGGTGCAGACCATATTCAGAAAGTGACGGTCGTGCGAAATAATGATCATGGTGCTGTTACGCTCGTTCAGCACCTGCTCCAGCCAGCGAATGGTATCGATGTCCAGGTTGTTCGTCGGTTCGTCGAGCAGCAGGATGTCCGGATTGGAAAACAGCGCCTGTGCCAACAGTACACGCAGCTTCCAGCCAGGCGCCACTTCGCTCATCGGACCGTAATGTTGTTCAACCGGGATCCCAACGCCGAGCAGCAGTTCGCCTGCACGCGCCTCTGCGGAGTAACCGTCCATCTCGCCATATTGCGTTTCGAGATCGGCGACTTTGTAGCCGTCCTCTTCGCTCATATCGGCCAGACCGTAGATACGGTCACGCTCCTGCTTCACTTCCCACAGCTCGCCATGCCCCATGATAACGGTGTCGAGGACGGTGAACTCTTCGAAGGCAAACTGATCCTGGCGCAGCTTACCGATGCGTTCATTCGGGTCGAGGGAGACATTCCCCAGCGTCGGCTCTAAGTCGCCGCCGAGGATCTTCATAAAGGTGGATTTACCGCTCCCGTTGGCGCCGATCAGGCCGTAACGGTTGCCGCCGCCAAATTTGACGGAAATATTTTCAAACAGCGGCTTGCTGCCGAACTGCATGGTGACGTTGCTGGTGACTAACACGGAATTATCCTGAAATGTGTGACAAACACCCTATTATGCCACAATTCCGAATTAGATTCCTGCCCGGAAACGAAGGGCTAAAATGAAACCAAAGGGAAAAAAGTGTGATTTCGTACACATCTCAATTCCCAGTGCGCGGGAATGCACATATAATGCGCTCCCATCTATTAGAAAGAACCATTAACCTAACGGCCTGTGGCACGAATCTCGCACACCATGAATATGAAATTAACAACGCTTTTAGCGGCGGCGTTTGCCGTCGTGGGCTTTTGCAAAACCGCGTCTGCTGTAACTTATCCGCTTCCGACCGATGGCAGCCGATTAATCGGTCAGAACCAGGTCGTAACCATTCCAGAGAACAATAGCCAGCCGCTGGAGTACTTTGCCGCGCAATATCAGATGGGTCTTTCCAACATGCTGGAAGCGAACCCGGGTATTGATGCCTACCTGCCGAAAGGCGGCACAGTGATGAACGTGCCTCAGCAGCTGATTCTGCCGGATACCGTCCATGAAGGTATCGTCATCAACAGCGCCGAAATGCGTTTGTACTATTACCCGGCAGGGACCAAAACCGTTATCGTTCTGCCGATCGGTATCGGCCAGTTGGGTAAAGACACCCCGATTGCCTGGACCACCAAAGTAGAACGTAAGAAAGCTGGCCCGACCTGGACGCCGACAGCGAAAATGCACGCTGAATATGCCGCCGCAGGTCAACCGCTGCCGCCAGTGGTTCCGGCTGGCCCGGATAACCCGATGGGTCTTTACGCGCTGTACATTGGCCGCCTGTATGCTATCCATGGCACCAACGCCAACTTCGGTATCGGCCTGCGCGTAAGCCACGGTTGTGTCCGTCTGCGTAACGACGACATCAAATTCCTGTTCCAGAACGTGCCGGTCGGCACCCGCGTACAGTTTATTGATGAGCCGGTAAAAGCTACCACCGAGCCGGATGGCAGCCGCTACATCGAAGTACATAACCCGCTGTCCACCACCGAAGCACAGTTCAACGGCGGCGAAATCGTGCCAATCGCGCTGACCAAGAGTGTACAGAGCGTGACCAGTCAGTCTGATGTTGATCAGAACATCGTAGACCAGGCTATCCAGAACCGTTCCGGTATGCCGGTTCGTCTGAACTGATCCTTAGCGCAAGAATGAAAAAAGCGGGTTTTAAACCCGCTTTTTTTATCCGTTATTGACCACAATGATGCCGCCATGATCGTAGCGATAGCGGCAATGGGCATACTCCAGCGGCGTGCCATCTTCCAGATAAATCACCTGCTCCACTTCCAGCACCGGGTCCGTCTCATCACAGTTCAGATATTCGCGGTCCTCAACGCCAGGTTTCAGGGCCCGCACGATGCGGTAAGAACCCATGATTTTTAGCGCCAGATCCTCCTGCACATAGCGAAACACCGAACTTTCCAGATGCCCACGATTAAGCCCAGGCACCAGATTTACCGGCATCAGGGTAAATTCCAGCGACACCGGTTCCCCTTCCAGCAGGCGTAAGCGATTAAAATCGTAAACCGGCTCGTCGGGGCCAAGTAGTAGCGAGTCCTGCTCTTTTTCCGTCGGGAAACGCAGTTCAAATTTAATGATCTTACTGGTGACCTGACCCACGTTTTCCCAGGTCTTGGTTGCACCGTAATAGTCACTGCCAGGTAAATCCCAGCGGGAGAGTTGCATAAAATTCTTTCGCACAAAGGTGCCCAGACCTTTGCGGGTATAGACCAGCCCTTCGACAATCAGCTGACGCATTGCCTGCTGGATGGTCATGCGGCTGGTCCTGAACTCCGCCGCAAGGGCAAATTGATCGGGCAATGGCTCGCTGGCCGAATATTGCTGACTCAGGATCCGATGTTTAATTTCGCGCGCAATAGAAATGTATTTCGACGCCATTGCCTTTCCTTCTTATTATTCAGCTATCCCATTGTTTCTTAAGGCCACTCTCTCGGCTATTTTGAGGAAAGGCAGGTAGAAGAATACACCAAAGATGATGATTATCAACTGAACCACCACCGCTCGCCAGTCTCCCGCAGTCGCCAGCCAGGCGCTTAAAATGGGCGGCGTGGTCCAGGGGATCATCACCACACAACGCGACATCCACCCAAGCGTGGTACACAGCCAGGCAAAGTAAATGCCGATGGCGGGTAGCAAAACAAAGGGGATCATCAGCGGCAGGTTAAAGACGATCGGCAGACCGAAGATAACCGGCTCGTTAATATTAAACAGCCCAGGCGAAATCGACAGCCGCGCCACCTGTTTCGCCGATTTCTGCCGCGAGAAAATGAAAATCGCCAGCAACAGGGAAATCGTACTGCCCGTCCCGCCGATCATGCCGAAGGTCGGCACAAAGATATTGTTAATGATATGCGGGATCGGCTGACCGCTGGCATAGGCCAGCATATTCTCATTGGTGTTGATAAGCAGGAACGGTTCCAGAATCACCCCGTTCACCACCGACTGATGAATACCCAGCGTAAACAGGAAGTTGCCAAAGCTATAGATAAAAATGGTCCCCGGCAGACTGGTGTTAATCAGCCGCAGCGGTTGCTGAATAAGTGTGGTGATCAGATGAATTAAATCGGTATGCAACACATTTGCCAGTACGGCGGCGATCACCGCGAACGTCGACAGAGTGATAATAGTCGGGATCAGAGCAGAAAAGGATTTACCCACCGCAGGCGGCACATTTTCGCCCAGAGAGATATTCAGCTTTTCGATGCCTGCGATGCGAATAAACAGCTCTGTCGACAACAAACCGATAATCACCCCGGCGAAAATCCCGGTGGAACCGATATTAGCAAAAGAGAGCATCTGGCTGACGGTAACGGTCGCTTTCGCCCCGTCCGGGACGACCTCCAGATGCATCGGCATCATCATAATGTAGCTGGAGAGTGCTATAACCACCGCAGAAACCGGGTTATTAAAATTGCGATTGCGCGCCAGCGACCAGGCGGTCATGGGCGCAATCAACAGTGCGGCAATGTTCAGCGTACCGTTGATGACCGCTTCCCCCCAGACCTTAAAGCGCACTAATGTCTCGCCCTCCAGAATCCACGGGAACACCACGTTATTAACCAGAACCGCAAGACCGGCAAGGATAAAGATCGGCATTACGGCGGCAAACGCGTCCCTCAAGGAACGCAGATGGACCTGGTTGGCCAGGCGAGCGGAAAAATCGACGAACTTATCCACAAAAGACTGCATGTTCGCTGTTGTGTTTGTTTCAGGCATCATGGTCTCCCTTCGTTCGGCATCAAACGGTACGCTGCTATTACAGGTCGCGGCCGTTGCTGTGAATCACCTGTTTTAACCAGGCGTAGCTCCGTTTCGGCACACGTTTAAGATCTTTAAGGTCATGGTTTTCACGATTGACATACACCACGCCATAACGCTTACGCATATCCCCCTGTGAGCTGAGAATGTCGATAAGCCCCCAGCCGAGATAGCCCACTACCTGCGCGCCATCTATAAAAATGGCGTCTTTCATCGCCTGCAGGTGATCCCGGTGATAGGCAATACGGTAATCGTCATTAATTGGATTCACCCCATCCCACGTCTCAATCACGCCAATACCGTTTTCAATGGGGAAAACAGGCAAGCGCCAGTCGTTGTAGTAGCGGGTGATAATGGCGCGAAAACCGAGAGGGTCGATTTGCCAGTTCCACTCAGTGGCCTGCAGATACGGGTTCGGAACATCGCCCTGTTGCAGGTAGTAGTTAACCGGCACGTCTGCTGCGATCACATCGCTGTTAAGCGTTTTACTGGCGTAATAGCTAAATGCCATATAGTCGCTTTTCACACGTGCAATAAGCGCTAAATCATCAGCACGATAGATGTCGCTAAAGCCTTCGCGTTCAACAACTGCCATTACCGCCGGGCTATAGCCCTGCCCGGCAAACACGCGAAGGAGATTCTGATTGAGAAACTCATCGTACTGTTGGGCACAAAAAACATCGCGCGGTTTACAGGTCGCAGGATAGATAAGTTGATGCGCCAGCATACCCCCCATCAACTTGCCGGGTTTGGTCTCATGCAGATACTGAGTGAGCTGTACGTGGGCCATCATCACGTGATGCTGTATTTGATACAGTTCGCGCAATGTTTTGTCACCGCGTAGATAGCCGCTAACCCGAAACGCTTCCGGCATATGGTAGATATTCTGTTCGTTAAAGGTCAGCCACCAGGTCACGCGATCGCCAAAACAGTCGATCATCTTCTGTCCGTAACGGACAAACGCGTCCAGCACATGACGCTCGGTAAAACCGTTGTATTTTTCCGCCAGCGCCAACGGCATGTCGAAATGGTACAGGCAGATCATCGGCTCAATGCCGCGAGCAATCAGATCGTTGATAAAACGGTCATAGAAGGCGATACCCTCCTCGTTAAACGCGCCGTCACCGTCCGGGCAGACGCGGCTCCAGGAGATCTGAAAGCGATAGCAGTTCATGCCCAGATCGCGCATGTAATCAAAGTCCTCCTGATAACGATGGTAGGAGTCGGTCGCGACTTTCCAGTCGGAGGCAAACTCGCTGGCTTCACGGATATCGTAAACCGATGGCCCTTTCCCCCCCTCATTCCATGCCCCTTCGGTCTGCATACTGGAAACGGAATTTCCCCATAAAAAGCCTGACGGCAGTGTTTTACTCATCCGGACATCTCCCTCATCATATGACTAGTCATTTAATGTATATGACTAGTCATATAGACAAAGGTGAAAAGTCAGGCAAAACGAATAGATCGTTTTTGTGAGCGGGATTGAGAAATCAGGCGGGAATAAAATTCCCCGGTCAGCGATATGCCGCCGGGGAAAGATCAAAAAGCGGGGGGGTTACTTGTGGGCTAACTGGTTACGACGATATTCACCCTGGCGTTCCAGCATCCAGCCGGGGTATTCACGCGGCAACGCACTCACCGCATCAAGCTGGCGCAGCTCCTCTTCCGTTAAACGGATATGGGTCGCGGCGATGTTGTCATCAAGCTGATCCGGGCGTTTAGCGCCGATGATCACGCTGCTCACCACCGGCTGATGCAGCAGCCAGGCCAGCGCTATCTGTGCGACAGAGACACCTTTTGCCTCGGCGATAACGCGCATCACGTCGATGCAGTCAAACGCACGGTCTTTATTTACCGGCGGGAAGTCAAACTCCAGGCGACGACTGCCCTCTTCGCCTTTGCCATCGCGGCTGTATTTACCGCTGAGCAGGCCGCCCGCCAGCGGGCTCCAGACCATCAGGCCAACCTTCTCGCTTTGTAGCATCGGCACCAGTTCACGTTCCAGATCACGCCCGGCAATGGTGTAATAGGCCTGCAACGATGCGAAACGCGCCAGCCCGAGGCGTTCAGATATGCCCAGTGCTTTGGCGATTTGCCACGCTGCCCAGTTAGAAACACCGATGTAGCGGACATGCCCATGCTGTACGAGGTTATCCAGCGCGTAGAGCATCTCTTCCATGGGAGTCGCCGGGTCAAAGCCGTGCAATTGATAGAGATCGATATGATCCAGTTGCATCCGTTGCAGGCTCTCTTTCACGCTGCCAATAATGTGATAGCGGGAGCTGCCGCGTGAGTTCACCCCCGCCGTGCCGGTTTCACCGAACACTTTAGTCGCCACCACCACATTTTCACGCGGTACCTTGAGATTTTTCAGTGCCTGGCCGGTGATTTGCTCGGAGCGGCCTTCGGAATAGACGTTGGCGGTATCGATAAAATTAATGCCCGCGTCCAGCGCGCTGCCGACCAGCTTGTCAGCCTGCGCCTGATCCAGCTGTCCAATTTTCCCCCACATGCCGCCCTCACCACCGAACGTCATGGTGCCAAGGCACAGTTCAGAAACAAACAGACCGGTATTGCCGAGTTTTTGATAACGCATTTGGCGTCTCCTCACACTGTTGGTTGACGCAGATAGTTATACGCAATACGGCGTGATGTGGAATGTGGCGATCCTGTCTGTTTCTTGCCCAATTCTCCAAACTTTATCCGCGCGGCGCATCGCCAAACACCGAATACTCCGGCAAACGCACCTGCTGATATGGCTCCCAGCCGCCGCCAAGCGCTTTATACAACGCCACTAAATCCAGACTGCTTTGCACACGTGCCTGCGCACGCTGCTGTTCCGCCTGCGCCAGTTGACGTTGGGCATCAAGCACATCGATAAAGCTGGCAATACCTTGCCGGTAACTGTCGCTGGCCAACGTAAAAGCGTTATGCAACGCATCGAGGGTTTTATCCAGCCCGGCCTCGCGCTGCTGATCGGCGCGATAGCTGACCAGCGCATTTTCCACATCACCCAGCGCTTCCAGCACCGTCTGGCGATAATTAAGCACCGCCGCGCCCTGCTGCGCGCGGGCAAGTTTCACGCTGGAGACCAGCCGACCGCCCTGAAAGATGGGAACAGAAATCTGTGGGCCGAAACTGTAGAAGTGGCTGCTCCAGTCGGTGAGCCAGTTGGTCTCACTGTTACGCAAACCAAACTGCCCGCTTAGCGTCAGGCTCGGGAAAAGCTGCGCGACAGAGACGCCAATTTGCGCTGTCGCGGCATGTAAGGAGGCTTCCGCCTCACGAATATCCGGGCGTCGGCGGGCCAGCGTCGAGGGGATGCCGGTTGAGACCAGCTCAGGCAGCTTCGGTAATGGCTGTACATTCCTGAGCTCCCCGTCCAGCGCACCTGGCGGTTTGCCCAGCAAAATCGCCAGCGCATTCATTGCCTGACGCTCCTGAGCCTGATACTGCGGCAGTTGCGCCTCCAGACTACCCACCTGAGCCCGGGCATTTTCCACGTCCATCTGCGGCGACAGCCCACTACGCTGACGGTTATCTGTCAGGGCGAAAGTTTGCTGCGCGGTTTCGATTTGTGTCTGCAAAGTGGCGATAACGCTTTGTGCGCCGCGCAGTTGCAGCCACGCGCGCGCCACTTCCGCCTCCAGCGACACCAGTGCATCGTTACGTTGCTCAATCGCCTGTTGCTGCTGCGCCTGCGCCCCTTCAACCTGACGGCGCACTTTGCCCCAGAGGTCCAACTCCCACTGAGCGTCGAAACTGCCCTGATAGAGATTCACCGGCTGGGTTAATGCCCCCAGCGCCCCGGCGATTTGCGGGTCAACATTATCCAGTTGGCCGTAGACATCATGGGACTTAAGCTCCCCTTCCAGCCCCAGTTGCTGGCGCGTGGCTTTGACGCTGCCGTTGACCGCCGGTAAAAACGCGCCGCCAGCCTGATTAATCTGTTCACGTGCCCCGGCGATACGCAGCACCGTTTGTTGCAACGAGAGATTTCCGGCAATAGCACGCTCAATCAGGCTGTTAAGTTGCGGTGACTGAAAGGTGGTCCACCAGCGCGGGTTAACCGCCTGCGACACGGTCTGCGAAGCCACGGTTTTATCGCCCGGATCGTTCCAGTGCGTTGGGGTTTGCGGCGACGGCTGCTGGTAATCCGGACCCACGCTGCAGCCTGCCAGCCAAAGAGAAAGAAATGTCAGTGAAACACCACGCCTGGACATATTAATGTGCTCCTGCGCTGCCTTCGCTCTTAATCGGCGATAGCAGTAAACAAAAAGGAATCAATAACAGTGCGACAATACTGAGCAGCGTGAACACGTCGATATAAGCCAGAAAACGCGACTGCGCGATCATCGTTTTATACATCTGCCCCATCGCTGTATTCATCGGGTCACCCACCAGCGCGGTGAAATTGCGGATCGCTTGCGCCGATTCGCGCACCGCCAGCTGGAACTGTTCATTCAGCGGCGACATGTTGTACGCCAGATGGGCGCTGTGCGCCTGTGACCGTTCGGTTATCGCCGCCGTAGAAAGTGAAATCCCCACCGATCCCGCGACATTTCGGAACATCGTGAATAACGCGGCCGCATCGGCATTGAGTTGACGTGGAATGGTGATAAACGCAATCGTGGTCAGCGGCACAAACAGGAAGCCCAGGCCTATCGATTGCGCACTGCGAAACAGCATCAGGGTTTCAAAATCGATATCCGGCGTCAGCGTACGCGACCACCAGAACGAAGCAGCGAGGCAGAAAAAGCCAAAGGCGATAATCCAGCGCGTCTGCACGATGGGCATCAGTTTGAGCACCAGCGGGATAGTCAGCACAATAAGTACTGCACCCGGCGACAGTACCAGCCCTGACCAGGTTGCGGTATAGCCCAGATCCTGCTGCGCCAGCTGTGGGATCACCACCGAGCTGCCATAGAGGATCATCGCCATACCCGCCATCAGCAGACTGGAGACAGCAAAGTTTTTATCTGCCATGCAGCGCAAATCTACCACTGGCTTTTTGGCATACAGCAGCCAGTAAATCGCGCCGACAATGCCGACTGCCGTCAGCACAGCAAAAATGCGGGTAAAATCAGAGGCGAACCAGTCTTCATCTTCCCCACGGTCCAGCATTACCTGCAGGCAACCGAGTCCGAGAGCGATAAGGCCGATCCCCGGCCAGTCAATGGTCAGTTTTTTGTCTGACTTACGCTCCCACGGCGGATCTTCCAGTAGCTGATAAATCGCGAGTACCGTAACAATACCGACCGGGATATTGATAAAAAAGACCCAGCGCCAGGAGTAGTTATCGGTTATCCAGCCGCCCAGCGTCGGCCCCAGTACGGGAGCGACAATGATCGCAATCGAAGAGAGACCAAACGCCTTGCCGCGATCCTCAGGCCTGAAGTAATCCAGCAGTACCGACTGCTGCGTTGGCTGTAAGCCGCCGCCAAAAAAGCCCTGCAATACGCGAAAAAGAATGATTTGCCACAGTTCCGTTGCGATACCGCACAAGAAGGAGCAAATGGTGAACATCACGATGCAAATCAGGAAAAACTGTTTACGACCGAACACGCGGCTGAGAAATGCCGAAATGGGCAGCACGATACCATTAGCCACCAGATAGCTGGTCAGTACCCAGGTGGATTCGTCGTAACTGGCGGAAAGTGAACCGGCAACATGCGGCAATGCGACGTTGACGATGGTGGTGTCGAGGATCTCCATAAAGACCGCCAGCGTCACCACCCAGGCGACGGCCCATGGATTACTGGCCGGTCGCCAGTTTTCATGGCTAACGTCAGTCATTCCACAGATACCTTAGGTTCTACTGACAGACCAAGTGGCAGTGGACGGTTCGCATCCAGCCCTTTATCAATGACGATTTTCACCGGTACGCGCTGGACGATTTTCACGAAGTTGCCGGTGGCATTCTCAGACGGGAAGGCAGAGAACTTAGAACCGCTCCCCTGCTGAATACTGTCAACATGCCCTTCCAGCTCCATATCCGGCCAGGCATCGACTTTCACCGTCACTTTATTGCCCGGACGCATGCGTTCAAGCTGCGACTCTTTGAAATTCGCCGTCACCCAGATTTGCGGTGAGACCAGGGAAAACAGCGCTGTGCCCGCCTGCACCAGGGTGCCGGTCTGCACATTACGTTTAGTGACAAAACCGTCGAATGGCGCGCGAACCTCTGTCCATGAGAGATTTAGCTCAGCAGTTTCAAGCTGCGCTTTCGCCTGATCCACCTGACGCTGACGGGCCTCAACATTGGTCTCCTGCTGGCGAATCTGCAACTGCACCTGATCCGCCACTTCCAGTTGCGCCTGCGCACTCGCCAGCTGCGCCTGTGCGCTGCGTAACTGCGCATTGGCGCTGTCAATATTTTGTTGTGTCGTGGCGCGAGGATCGACGCCGCGCTGGCGTTTATAGGCAGCCTGCGCATTGGCTAGATCGGCCTGCGCTTTCAATACCTGCGCCCGCGCTTCGTCACGCTGGGCCGGATACTGTACTTTTGACAAATCCAGTTGCGCCTGCGCCTGATGGAGCTGGGCCGTCGCCAGCCCAAGTTGCGCCTGCGCCTGATCGCGCTGCGCCGTGGCATCGCGGGGATCAATCACCACCAGCAGGTCTCCCTTTTTCACCTGCTGGTTATCTTTTACGCGCAGTTCAGTAACGTAGCCTGCCACTTTCGGTGCGATAGTGACCGCATCGCCGTCGGTAAACGCATCGTCTGTCGTCTCTTCATTGCGGGTAAGTAACCACCACACCAGCGCGACGACAACCATCACCATCACCACAATGCCGAGGATGATGAGGGGCTTCTTACCGGGGCGTTTGCGATTTTGCGTCTCTTCTGTTTGAGTTTCCTGCCCGTTCTCAGGGGCGGTTGAATTTTCTGCCATAGTTCGCAACAGTCCTGTCAGTGAACGGCGTCACAGTTACGCCGTTTACTAAACTTAGGCGGTTGCTATACATTTTCCAGGATAAACTGACAAATCAGCACTATCTGAGAAGTAGTAATCCGTAGCCGACCAGTGCGGCCCACAGCAGCATGGGAAGGGAATAAACATGAAAGCGCCACCAGATGCGCCGATCGTTCGCCATTCGCAAGGCGATTAAATTCGCCAGTGAACCAGGCAACAGGCCAAAACCACCGACATTGACCGCCCAGGCCAGCAAGGTATCTGGCGGCACATAATTGAGCAACAAAATGGTCGCCGGCACATTACTGATAAACTGCGACAGACCAATGGCGGTTAACCACAGACCGGAAGGCGAAAGCTGGCTGGTGTCGGTTAAAATATGATGCAACGCGGGCAGTTGGATCAGCAAATGGACGTCGATAAACATAGCGATAAATACCAGCAGCAACGTCCAGTCCACGCTCAACACAACACGTCGTGCGAGCAATAAGAAGCCCACACCCACCGCGACCAGACCCCACAGCTCCTGTTTTAGCTCCAGCGCCGTAATAAAGACCAGGTAAAAGCCCAGACAGCTCCAGACCAGCCTGGGCTGCCAGTCCGGGTTTTTAACGCCGCTATGGTAGTTAAGCGCCTTACTGGAAAAACAGAACCAGCACAGTGCCAGCAGTGTCGCCATCATCGCCAGTGCCAGCGGCGTCATCTGCCAGATAAAGGCCGGGAATGACATCCCGGAACGTCCCCAAATCAGGATATTTTGCGGGTTGCCAATGGGGGTTAGTAACGAACCCGCGTTTACGGCCAGCGCCTCAAAAATGATTAACCGATTGACCGGAATTTCACAGAGTTTTTTTAAAGTGATGGTAAGCGGCACCACAATAAACAGCGCCACGTCGTTGGTCAGGAAGGTTGAAAGCAGCGCCGCCGCCAGGACCATAAACATGGCCAGTTGCCGTTCGGTGTGAAAACGCCGCACCATGCGACGCCCCAGCACATCAAAATAGCCGCTCAGTTCCACGCCTTTGGTCAGCAGCATCAAACCGCTGAGGGTAATAATGGTGTGCCAGTCAATAGCACCCGGCCAGGTGGCGGGCGCAAAAGGAACAGCAAAACAGAGACCCAAACCAATAATCAGCAGGAGGTGCAAAAAGCGATCGCGCAGCAACGCGCGAAAGAATGGGAGATTCATTCAGACGGCAACCCTTGTTGCAAAGTGAACAGACGAAAACGCTCAAGCGTTTCTTCACTGACGTGGTGTTCCATTCCTTCCGCGTCACGACGGGCGATTTCCGGGCTTACGCCCAGCACCAGTAAAAAGCTTTCAACAATTTGATGACGCTCGCGGCTGGCCTGCGCGAGCCTCTCCCCTTCCGGCGTCAAAAACACCCCGCGCCATGGAATTTGCTCAATCAGTCCTACCGTCGCCAGTCGCTTTAACATTTTTGCCACTGTTGGCTGTGAAACACCAAGCCGCGCTGCCATATCCACCTGGCGGGCTTCGCCCACTTCATGGATTAAATCTGAAATCAATTCAACATAATCGTCGATCAGCTCGCGGCGATGCGCTTCGCGCACCTGACGAAAGCCTTCAACATGTTCTTCAACATTTACCAGCGTCACTTTTTTTATTGTTTGCTTACCTGCGCGACGGTTCATTGTGCTTCCTCTGAGGTGTGACGCGATACCCGCATCATATAAGAGAAGGCACATTGTAAACCATAGGTGAACCAGCACAAAAAATTAACGTCTTAGCCATAGCTATAAAATATAGCCTGTGCTATATCTGTATGTAATACGTTCAACCTGACATGGATGGCCGGGAGTGAACAAATCAGTAAGGAGGTCAACATGAACGAATTTCAGAGGTGCATGAGCGTGTTTACTCACTCCCCGTTTCAAGTTCGTCTGCTGCTGCTGAACATGCTGTGTGATATGTTTAACGGCAAGCCACAGAAAGACGATAAAAGTTCTCATTAATGCGGCGTCGCGGTACGCCGCTTCATTTTTCCGTCACATTCACCCGTTATAATCGGATTGCCCGCACATAATTTTCACTTATTTGTTTGATTTGCAACCGCCCTCCCAAAACGACACGGTAGCAGGTGTTGACCTTCAGCACGGCTAACTTTATCTTTGCGCAGCCCTGCACAAATTGCGGCTCGCAGAAGCGGACCTCTTTCCCTCTCCACGCACTGTCCGGCAGGTTTTGACCCTTTCGCCAGGGTGAGCACATGGCGTTTTCGTGAAGTAATCTATGAGCATAATCCTTAAAGAATCCGTTGCCTTCCGCAGCCAGACAATCAATCCGTGGACAGGTTTCTATTTTCTCCAGTCAATGTTGATTAATTTTGCTCTTGGTTATGAATTTAGTGTCCTGTACGCCGTGGTCTTTACCTGTGCTCTGTGCGTACTGTGGCGACATGCGCCCCGGGCGCAAAAAATTGTCATTGGTATTACGTCACTCGTCGCCGCCTGCTATTTCCCGTTTGGTCAGGCCTATGGCGCACCGAACTTTAATACCCTGCTGGCCCTGCACTCGACCAATATGGAAGAGTCGACGGAAATTCTGACGATTTTCCCATGGCATCATTACGCTATCGGCGCGTTTATTTTTGCGCTGGGTATTGTGTCGATGCGTCGCCGGGTAACGCAGCCGTCAACCCCGTGGCTCAAATGGGATACGCTCGGCGTGGTATTTTGCGTCGCATCCTATTTTATTGGCCCTGTGCAAAACCACTTCCGCGGCTTTGAGTTCAGACTGATTGATACCGGTGTTCCGGTCCTGCGCTTCGTTCGCGATGTCGCGGTGAACAACTATGAAGTGGTGAAAGAGCAGGAAAACATGGCGCAGCTCGCCAGCATGAAGGACACCTGGACTGTCCTTGGCGTCAAACCGAAGTATCATACCTATGTAGTGGTGATTGGCGAGAGCGTACGCCGTGACGCGGCGGGCGCCTTTGGCGGCCACTGGAACAATACACCGTTCGAAAGCCAGGCCAATGGCACGTTCTTTATGGATTACATCTCTGCCAGCGGTTCGACCCAGAAATCGCTGGGCCTGACGCTCAACCGTGTGGTAGATGATAAGCCGCAGTATCAGGATAATTTTGTTACCCTCGCAAACCGCGCGGGCTTTCAGACCTGGTGGTTCTCTAATCAGGGGCAGATCGGCGAGTATGACACTGCAATTGCCAGTATCGCGAAGCGTGCAGATGAAGTGCAGTTCCTGAAAAGCGGTGATTTCGAAGCGGATAAAAATACCCGTGATGAAGATTTGCTTAAGCTGACCAATCAGGTACTGGCTACCAAACGCACCCAGCCGCAGTTGATTGTGCTGCATCTGATGGGCTCACACCCGTCAACCTGCGAGCGCTCCGGCGGTAAATACAGCGAGTTCGTGCAGTCAAAAGAGACCTCTTGCTACCTCTATTCCATCACCGCAACGGATGAACTGTTGGGTAAACTCTACTCCCAACTGGTTGCCACGAATGACAGTTTCTCTATGGTTTATTTCTCTGACCACGGGCTGACATTCAGGGAGCGCGGGACGGACGTGCAATATCTGGCACATGACGACCTGTTTAAACAAAACTTCCAGGTGCCGTTTATGGTACTGTCGAGCGATGACACGAAGCATCGGGAGATTAAAGCGCGCCGTTCAGCGAACGATTTCCTGAGCTTCTTCTCCCAGTGGACAGGCATCACCACCCAGGAGATTAAAAATTCGTACCCGTTCATGTCCGAGCAAAAAGTCGGGCCAGTGTACATTACCAACTTTAAGTTACAGAAAATTGACTATGACCGCCTGGCAACCGATGTTTTCGATACGCATCGTTAAGTGATTTCCTGAATAACAGGCAAAAAAAATCCGCCCCTTGAGGCGGATTTTTTATTGCCAGCCGAATTAGAAACGGTAGCCGACGCCTGCGATCCAGGTGCCTACGTCAACGCTACGAATGCGAGACTGCTCATAGGAGAAGTCCAGTGCAACGTTTTCCATCGGGTTGAACTGCAGACCCGCGCCATAGGAGAAACCGTAGTCGCTGGTATCTGAAGTTTTAGCCGTGTCAACGGTCTGCTGGAATTTACCGTAGCCAACACCCACAACACCGTAGATGCTTGCCCAGTCGTTCAGACGGTAAGCCGGACCTGCAGTGATACCGTAGTACTGGCCTTTGTTATAGACGCCATCTTCAGTGCGATCTTTTTCAGTGTACGTGAAGGAGCCAATAACACCCAGCGGGTTGTCGTCCTGCTCGTAGCGGTATTTCAGGTTGAAGCCGTTTGCTTTGTTCGCTACGCCCTGAGCGTCGCTCTGCGCGTAACCACCGCTAACAGTGGAAGTTGCTGCAAAAGCGGAACCTGCGGATACCGCCAGAACAGCGGCCAGTGCTGAAAGACATGCAATTTTTTTCATAACCACCTCAAATGTGCTTCAAGTAAATCCTAAGATTTAAATATATCAAAAATTGTTAAGAAACTCTTTGGGATAAACGATGTCTAAAGAGCCATTTCATGTAACAGAACATTTCACACGTTTACTAACTCTTTCATTAAACGAACGTTTTTCCGCAGAACATGCCATTATGGAGCTTAATACCCGGCATGTTCATCCAGATTATTCCTAATCAACCTGGTTAATTAACCATCAGATGTCATCTATTTTACCTATTTTCAGCCGCTGTTTTTCAACAAAGTCTCAACCAGCCGGGGCTATTTCAAGTAGACTGCAAGTTTTACTTTGATTGACACAATTTGACAGGAGAAAGGATGCCTGGGTCGTCTCGTAAGATACCTGTGTGGTTATCAGTATTGGTGTTGCTCGTCGCGATGTGCTCTATACAGGGGGGCGCATCCCTGGCAAAATCGCTGTTTCCGATAGTGGGCGCACCGGGCATGACTGCGCTACGTCTGGCGCTGGGGACGCTTATCCTGGTGGTGATTTTTAAACCCTGGCGTCTGCGTTTTACCCGCGAACAGCGCCTGCCGTTACTGGCTTATGGTTTATCGCTGGGTGCGATGAACTATATGTTTTATCTCTCTATTCAGACGATACCTTTGGGTATAGCGGTTGCACTGGAGTTTGTCGGTCCTCTCTCCGTTGCCCTTTTTGGCTCCCGCCGCCCTATTGATTTTTTATGGGTTATTATGGCGGTGCTGGGTCTGTGGTATTTATTACCGCTTGGTGACAATGTTTCCCATGTGGATTTAGCCGGTGCGGCATATGCGCTGGGAGCGGGCGCATGCTGGGCTGTTTATATTATTTCCGGTCATAAAGCCGGAGAAGAACATGGCCCGGCGACCGTTGCCCTGGGTTCATTAATAGCGGCACTGGTATTTGTACCTTTAGGAACTTTCCAGTCCGGCGCAGCATTATGGCAATGGTCTGTGCTGCCGTTGGGCATTGCGGTTGCAATATTATCGACCGCCCTGCCTTATTCGCTGGAAATGATTGCCCTCACCCGCCTGCCTACGCGTACCTTTGGTACCCTGATGAGCATGGAACCGGCCCTGGCAGCGGTATCTGGCATGATATTCTTAAATGAAACGCTTACTCTTCAACAAGTTGCCGCATTGATGTGCATCGTGATCGCCTCAACAGGCTCAACCATGACGCTACGCAGAGAAGTTAAAGTCGAGAAAGTTGATATAGGTTAATAATTATTATTCAGCATGGTTATCATATCATGCTGAATAAGCATTCATGCCAATAAACTTTGTTCTGCAACGATAAATTGTCACATTTCAATATATATTTTTACATCCCTATCCCACGGCACTGATAATTTATTCGCGCCGCGATAGTACGAAATAGTAATTATTCTCTGCCATTATGCCCTTATGTTTACCGCTGCTATTGAACCGATAGGTATATCCAAAACAGCAATCAAAAATCTGGTGCTATACTTAGTTTCGATAATTACCTGGGACACAAACATCAAGAGGATATGAGATTATGAGTACCGCTAAACTGGTTAAAACGAAAGCGTCTAATCTGCTTTATACCCGTAACGATGTATCAGACAGCGATAAAAAAGCGACTATCGAGTTACTTAATCGCCAGGTGATCCAGTTCATTGACCTGTCCCTGATCACGAAACAGGCTCACTGGAATATGCGCGGTGCTAACTTCATCGCCGTTCACGAAATGCTCGACGGCTTCCGTACCGCGCTCGTAGATCACCTTGATACCATGGCAGAACGTGCCGTGCAGTTGGGTGGCGTCGCACTTGGCACGACGCAAGTTATCAATAGCAAGACTGCACTGAAAAGCTACCCGCTGGATATCCATAGCGTGCAGGAGCACCTGAAAGAGCTGGCTGACCGTTATGCCATCGTAGCGAATGATGTGCGTAAAGCCATCAGCGAAGCAAAAGATGAAGATACTGCCGATATCTTTACGGCCGCTTCACGGGACCTGGATAAATTCCTGTGGTTTATCGAATCCAACATTGAATAATCTTGCTCTCTGACATAGAGACTTCTGATGACCCCTTTGCCGCCCCGGCAAAGGGGTTTGCACTTTTTTGGTGCGCACTTTTATTTTTTCCTGCCTGAAACACCGCCAGACTGTTATCACCACTTCACAAAATTGTTAAGAAAAGATTGTTTAATGGTGCATTCCTGCGCTAAATAAAGATGATTTCTGTGCGAAATAGTTCTCCGCACCAATATGAAGCCCCAAAATAGTGCACAGCATTAATCACGCTTCATCAGGTGCACAGATTCTGAATGTCGTCTCTTTACAAAACAACGGGTTGTAAACCTGGCATGATTTTTTCATACTGCGTACGTTCTCGCAGGGGATCGCCCCGTGGATATAAAAGGAAAAACTATGAAGTCTGTATTCAAACTTTCCCTGGCTACACTCGCTCTCGCCTTTGCTGTTTCTTCCCAGGCCGCAAATAAATTGGTTGTCGCAACCGACACTGCATTCGTTCCTTTCGAATTCAAGCAGGGTGATAAGTACGTCGGCTTCGACGTTGATCTGTGGGCCGCCATCGCGAAAGAACTGAAACTGGATTACGAGTTAAAGCCGATGGATTTCAGCGGCATCATCCCGGCTCTGCAAACTAAAAACGTTGACCTGGCGCTGGCCGGTATCACCATCACCGAAGAACGTAAGAAAGCAATCGAGTTCTCTGATGGCTACTACAAAAGCGGTCTGATGGTGATGGTTAAAGCCAACAACAACGACGTGAAAAGCGTCAAAGATCTCGACGGCAAAGTGGTCGCGGTGAAGAGCGGTACTGGTTCTGTTGATTACGCGAAAGCAAACATCAAAACCAAAGACCTGCGTCAGTTCCCGAACATTGATAACGCCTACATGGAACTGGGCACTAACCGTGCTGATGCAGTTCTGCACGATACCCCGAACATCCTGTATTTCATCAAAACCGCAGGCAACGGTCAGTTCAAAGCGGTAGGCGACTCACTGGAAGCCCAGCAGTACGGTATCGCGTTCCCGAAAGGTAGCGACGAGCTGCGTGAAAAAGTGAACGGTGCGCTGAAAACACTGCGCGATAACGGTACTTATAACGAAATCTATAAAAAATGGTTCGGTACCGAGCCTAAATAATAATTTGTTCTGTGCAGTAGGGTTGCCCGGCAGCGCTAAGCTTACCGCGCCTACGTAAGCAGACTTATCACCCGTAGGCCGGGAAACCGGCACTATGGGTGTTTGTACATTTCCACCACGGTTTACAGGAACTCATCATGCAGTTTGACTGGAGTGCCATCTGGCCTGCCATTCCGCTTCTGATTGAAGGCGCAAAAATGACGCTTTGGATCTCGGTCCTTGGCTTAGCTGGCGGCTTGATTATTGGACTGGCGGCAGGTTTCGCACGCACTTTTGGCGGCTGGATCGCCAACCACATCGCACTCGTTTTTATTGAGATTATTCGCGGTACCCCGATTGTTGTTCAGGTGATGTTTATCTACTTCGCCCTGCCAATGGCATTCAACGATTTGCGTATTGACCCCTTTAGCGCCGCCGTCATCACCATCATGATTAACTCAGGCGCATACATCGCGGAAATCACGCGCGGTGCGGTGCTGTCCATTCATAAAGGTTTTCGTGAAGCAGGCCTGGCACTGGGGCTATCTAAGGGCGAAACCATCCGCCACGTTATCCTGCCATTAGCGCTGCGTCGTATGCTGCCACCGCTGGGTAACCAATGGATCATCAGCATAAAAGACACTTCCCTGTTTATTGTTATCGGCGTCGCCGAGCTGACCCGTCAGGGCCAGGAGATCATCGCCGGCAACTTCCGCGCCCTGGAAATCTGGAGCGCCGTTGCGGTTGTCTATCTGATCATTACTCTGGTGCTGAGCTTTATTTTGCGTCGTCTTGAAAGAAGGATGAAAATCCTGTGATTGAATTTAAAAATGTCTCCAAGCACTTTGGTCAAACCCAGGTGCTGCATAACATCGACCTGAACATTACCCAGGGCGAAGTCGTGGTTATTATCGGGCCGTCGGGTTCCGGTAAATCAACCCTGCTGCGCTGCATCAACAAACTCGAAGAGATCACCAGCGGTGAGTTGATTGTTGATGGCCTGAAAGTGAACGATCCAAAAGTTGATGAGCGTCTGATCCGTCAGGAAGCTGGCATGGTGTTCCAGCAGTTTTATCTGTTCCCGCATCTGACCGCGCTGGAAAACGTTATGTTTGGCCCTCTGCGCGTGCGCGGTGCGAAAAAAGACGAAGCCGAGAAGCTGGCCAAAGAGCTGCTGGCGAAAGTAGGGCTTGCCGAGCGTGCACATCACTATCCGTCTGAGTTGTCCGGCGGGCAGCAGCAGCGTGTGGCTATCGCTCGTGCGCTGGCGGTAAAACCGAAGATGATGCTGTTTGATGAGCCGACCTCCGCACTCGACCCGGAACTGCGCCATGAGGTACTTAAAGTCATGCAGGATCTGGCCGAAGAAGGGATGACAATGGTTATCGTGACGCACGAAATCGGCTTTGCCGAGAAAGTTGCCTCTCGACTGATCTTTATTGATAAAGGCCGGATTGCCGAAGACGGCAACCCGCAGACGCTTATCGAGAATCCCCCGAGCCCGCGCTTACAGGAATTCCTGCAGCACGTCTCCTGAATCGTCTCTACCCTCTTCCCGTCGGGAAGAGGGTATTCTCCCCTTCTCCCCCGGATTTATCTCATTTCCTTCGACGGGTTTCCCGCCATCTATACTTGTCATTTTGCTGGACTTTCTCGCCGGAGGCACCCATGCCGTGGATCCTGTTACTCATCAGTCTGTTTTGGCTGCCCGCTCAGGCGGCTGGCATTCCCGGCGTGACAACCGGGACCACGAGCACACAGCCGATTGCCGAAACTCCTGCCCCTGATATCGAACAAAAAAAAGCCGCCTATGCTGCGCTGGCAGATGTGCTGGATAACCAGCAATCACGCCAGGAGCTGATTGACCAGCTGCGTAAAGTCGCGGCGACACCACCGCAGGAACCTGTTCCCGTTATTACGCCCCCCCAAATCGTTGAGCAGAAAACGGTACTGGAGAACGTCACGGAAGTCAGCAGCCGCTACGGCGAGGAGTTTGCGTCGCGGTTTGCTCAACTCTATCGCAACATTACCAGCTCCCCGCACAAAGCGTTTAATCCTGAAACCTTTACCAGTGCCGCCGGACATTTTTTACTGCTCGCCGTACTGGTATTCGCCTTCTGGCTGCTGGTGCGCCTTAGCGTGATGCCGCTATATCGCAAGATGGGCTACTGGGGGCGCAATAAAAACCGGGAGCGAAATAACTGGCTACAGCTCCCGGCAATGATTATCGGCGCGTTTATTATCGACCTGCTGTTACTGGCGCTGACGCTGTTTGTCGGTCAGATCCTCAGCGCAAATCTGAATAACGGAAACAGGACCATCGCCTTTCAGCAAAGCCTGTTTTTAAACGCTTTTGCCCTGATTGAATTCTTTAAAGCCATCCTGCGACTTATTTTCTGCCCGCGTATTGCAGAACTGCGCCCATTTCGCATCGAGAACGACACCGCCCGCTACTGGCATCTGCGCCTTAGTGCGCTAAGCAGTCTGATTGGCTACGGTCTGCTTGTCGCCGTCCCGATTATCTCCAATCAGGTAAATGTGCAGGTGGGCGCGCTGGCTAACGTGACCATCATGCTCTGTATTACCGTCTGGGCGTTATATCTGATCTTTCGCAATAAGCGCATTATCCAGCACAACCTGATCCATCTTGCGGATCACTCGCTTGCCTTTTTTAGCCTGTTTATACGTGCTCTTGCGCTTATCTGGCACTGGCTCGCCAGCGCGTACTTCATCGTGCTGTTCTTCTTCTCGCTCTTTGATCCCGGCAATAGCCTGAAATTTATGATGGGGGCGTCATTAAACAGCCTGTCGATTTTAAGTATCGCGGCTTTCCTTTCGGGAATGCTTTCGCGCTGGTTAAATAAGACCATAACCCTCTCACCGCAGGTGCAACGTAACTATCCGGAACTGCAAAAGCGGCTTAACGGCTGGCTTTCTGCGTCGATGAAAGCGGCGCGTATTCTCATTGTTTGCACCACCGTAATGTTGTTGCTCAACGCCTGGGGGCTGTTCGATTTCTGGTACTGGCTGAGCTACGGCGCAGGCGAGAAAACGGTCGATATCATTATTCGCATCGCGCTGATTCTGTTCTTCTCCGCCGTGGGCTGGACGCTGCTGGCAAGCATTATCGAAAACCGCCTCGCCTCGGATATTCACGGCAGACCGCTTCCCAGCGCACGCACCCGTACCCTGTTAACTCTGTTCCGTAATGCGCTGGCGGTGGTAATCAGTACCATCACCGTGATGATTGTGCTCTCGGAGATAGGCGTTAATATCGCGCCGCTGCTGGCCGGAGCCGGGGCGCTGGGTCTGGCGATTTCATTTGGTTCGCAAACACTGGTGAAAGATATTATTACCGGCATCTTTATTCAGTTCGAAAATGGGATGAATACCGGAGATCTTGTGACCATTGGCCCGCTCACCGGGACGGTGGAACGTATGTCCATCCGTTCCGTTGGAGTACGCCAGGATACCGGGGCGTACCACATTATTCCGTGGTCATCGATAACCACCTTTGCCAACTTCGTGCGCGGAATTGGTTCGGTTGTCGCCAACTATGATGTGGATCGCCACGAGAACACGGAAAAAGCGAGTCAGGCGTTGAAAGATGCCGTCGCGGAAATGATGGAGATGGAGGATATTCGCGGGCTGATTATTGGCGAACCGACATTTGCCGGGCTGGTAGGGTTAACCAATACCGCCTTTACACTGCGTGTGACATGCACCACACTGCCGCTCAAACAGTGGACGGTGCGCTTCGCGCTGGACAGCATGGTGAAAAAACACTTCGATTTAGCCGATGTTCGCGCACCCGTACAAACCTACCAGATACTGCCCATGCCGGGCAGTACCCCTGCGCCACAAACGGTTAACGCGCCGCAGCCGCCTGTTGAGCCTGCACCTTAAAGCGGGTTTGCGCCCAGCGCTTGCGCTGGGCCTCGTCCTGAAAGGTCCAGGCGATAAAGCGGCTCTGCTTCTGCCCCTGCGCCATCTCTTTCTTCACCACGTTAACGGCACCAGCCTGCGTCAGCGCGCGATAAAGCGGCGGTAAATTATCACCACGGGAGACCAGAGAGGTAAACCACAGCACCTGACGCGCGAACTGTTTACTCTCATCAATCATTTTACTGATAAACGCCACTTCTCCGCCCTCGCACCACAGCTCCTGCTGCTGGCCGCCGAAGTTGAGCGTCGCGTCATTATCAAGCCCAAGATTGCGGCGCTTACGCTCACTGCCCGCCTGCGCGGCCTGGGCACTGTCGTGAAAAGGAGGGTTACAGAGCGTGGCATCATACTGCTCATTTTTATGGATAATGCCCGCAAGGATCGCCGCCGGATCTTTTTGTCGCCGTAAGCGTACTGCACGGCTCAGGCCCGGGTTGGCATTGATGATCGCCTGTGCGCTGGCGAATGCGGCATTGTCGACTTCACTGCCGGTAAAGCGCCAGCCATATTCATGGGTACCAATCAGCGGATAGATACAGTTTGCCCCGGTGCCGATATCAAGCACGCTGGCCTGCGATGGAACGACCCCGTCGCTGTTCTGGGCGAGCAAATCGGCAAGATGGTGAATATAGTCAGCGCGGCCCGGGACCGGCGGGCAAAGAAAGCCCGGCGGAATATCCCACTCTTTTACGCCATAAAAGTGCGCCAGCAACGCTTTGTTCAGTGCCTTCACTGCCAGCGGATCGGTGAAATTCACCGTCGGTTCGCCCGCCGGACTGGTCATTATAAATTCACGCAATAGGGGCATCGTGGCGCAAAGGGCGTCAAGATCGTAGCGGCTGTGGTGACGGTTACGCGGGTGCAATCCCGGCTTCTGGGCTTTCATGGCATTCTCCTGTTGGCAGCGGCGTAAGATACCCGTTGACGGCGGCAGGGTAAATAAGTGAGGCTAAAGAAACTCGCTTTCCACAGGGACTCGCAATGTATTTTTACGAACCGTCTCAAGGCCATGGCCTGCCTCACGACCCGCTCAATGCCATTATCGGCCCCCGGCCTATCGGCTGGATTTCCTCGCTGGATGGTGAAGGACGGCAAAATCTCGCACCGTACAGCTTCTTTAACTGTTTCAATTATCGCCCGCCTGTTATCGGCTTCGCCAGCAGCGGCTGGAAAGACAGCGTGCGCAATATCTGTGAGACCAAAGAATTCGTCTGGAATTTAACGACCCGCGCGCTGGCGGAACGCATGAACGAGACATCTGCCTCACTGCCACACGGGGAAGATGAGTTCGCGTTTAGTGGCCTGACGCCGCTTGCAAGCCGCATCATTAAAGCGCCGCGTGTCGCGGAGAGCCCGGTGCATTTTGAGTGCCGCTTATCCCAGTGCATTCAACTGACTAAAGCAAACGGTGAGGCGCTGGACAGCTGGCTGGTACTGGGTGAGGCAGTCGCCATTCATATTGATGAATCGCTGCTGGAAAATGGCATATACCAGACGTCCAAAGCGCAGCCGATTCTGCGCGCAGGTGGCCCGACGGCCTATTACACCGTTACCGACGCGCAGCGTTTTGATATGCGTCGTCCGGATGATCGCTAAGGCGTACACCACATCCCCGACTATGCAGGTACTGAGTTAATGCCGTTCAGTTAACAAACTGAGCGGCATTTTATTTATGGGGTATTCAACGGCGAAATCCATCTAACAATTTGCAGAATTTTCGCAGCAAGGTGCTGAGTCCCTGCTGAAATCGGTAGACGTAAACCCTGTGGCAAGGTCAGGGCGCGATGGAGGGCGGCCAGAGGTTTGTCGGAACAGGACAACATCATCCTGAGTGATTATGAATATCACAACACGCTGGCCCGAAAGGCGAGCTCCGGGGGGTGAGTAACACGAATCAAACCGACCGCAGGCAGGAGATGGGCGTCGAACGTAGTGCGAACCAGATGTGGCCGCCGGGATTGTTAAGGAAGCCGCCTCACGTAATCAACTGCTATCGAAAAGTCTCAGAAGTTATGGTGAATGGGGCATTGCCGCTGAACGACTGATTCCTGAACGTTTAACACCCACCTATTGAAATGGCGAACACTTGCATAAATATTATACTGATATGTTGTTACTCATTCAGGAGAAAACACAATGGCATCAGGTTGGGCAAATGACGGGGCAGTACAGGATCAAATAGACAGCACTATTGAAGATGCGGTGGCGCGTGCGCGTCATGACCTGCCGAAAGGAGAAAGCCTTAAAGAGTGTGCAGAGTGTGGGGAACCGATTCCGGAAGCCCGTCGCAAGGCGATTCCAGGCGTACGTTTCTGCCTGCAATGCCAGCAACAGAAAGATTTACATAACTCTACACATGCAGGATATAATCGTAGAGGATCGAAGGATAGCCAGCTTCGTTGACTGTTCTTTACCTTTTTCCTCAGCGCAAGCGGTTGCTTTTTTGCGCACAAAATTTCGCAGATAAAGTAGCATTCTGTGCCAAAAAAAATTCCCCACCTGCCAAAACGGCAAAATACATAATCTCCATGAATAAATCACAATAATTTCAATAACCTGTGGCTTGTTCAATTTTTTAGAACAAGGTCGTCAATTCTCTTAGATTTTCTCTCTCGCAAAAAACCGTGATACTTATCACATCGACGGAACAACGTCCCCTTAACAGAATAACCTGCGAGATTATGACCATGAAAACCATCAAATATGCTGTAGCCGCCATCGCTCTTTCAACCCTTTCTTTCGGTGCCTTTGCAGCACAAGCCATCAGCCCTGCACAGGCGCAGAACATGAATAAAGTGGGTGTGGTTTCTGCAGACGGCGCGACCACGCTGGACGGTCTTGAAGCACAGCTGGCTGAGAAAGCAGCCGCTGCTGGCGCAACGGGTTACAGCATCACCTCCGCTAACAGCAATAACAAAATGAGCGGTACGGCGGTTATTTACAAATAAGAATGTTTTACCCCGTCGGCGACCCTCCGGCGGGCACTGCTCCAACCCTCATTGACCCTGTTGTTGTTACCCTTTTTGGCCCGTCCAGTGATGAGACGGGCTTTTTTTCGTTTAACCGCAGTTAAAAACTTTCTTCGATACGGGCTAATGCGCTCTCAAGGGTCTCCGATTCTCCGGTTGCCACCAGACAGCACGCCATCTCGATTTTTAGCGACTGAGGAACGGGCTCACTTCCGGCAAGGCAGCGTTCAATCCATTTTGCGGTGGTTTCGGCATCTTTGGCCGCAGGCAGAATGACATCCGCCAGGGCATCCTGACGTTCATAGATAACGCGCGCCCCCTGCCTGTCAATCAGACTGATTTGCGGACAGCGTTGTGGGTTGGCGTAAACCTCCCCTTCCGTTCCGTGCATCAGCAAACCTCGACCACCGATATCGCTAAAGAATTTACTCACGCGCGGGACATATTCGGGATGCGATACGCTGGAAAGGCGCAGCGCGGCGTCTTTCTCAAACGGCGTAACCAGTTTCGCCAGCGTATGCGCACTGTTACGCACACCCATTATCCAGCGCAGCGCCAGCTGTTTTTCCAGCGGCGGGCACAGCGCGCTCACAGGAATATACACCGGGTGGTGTCCATCGAGCCGTGCCTGAGCCTGGCCGGCATGGTGGGTAGCTTCAATGCCTAACAGTGCGAAAATGGTTTCGCTGACTACCCGCGTCGGATCCTCGCTCACGCCGTGGACTACCACCGGGAAACCCAGTTTGTGTAATAAAATAGCCAGTAGTGGCGTCAGATTTGCCTGTTTACGTGCACCGTTATAGGTAGGAATGACGATCGGCATGGGTTTCGCCACCGGCGGCGTCAGACGCATCGCGCGTTGCTGCATTGCCTCGTAAAAACCGAGCATTTCCGCTTCGCCCTCGCCTTTAATACGCAGAGCTATCAGGATGCTCCCCAATTCCAGATCGGGTACATCGCCATCCAGCATCCGGGCGTAAAGCCCCCGGGCGGTATCAAAATCCAGATCGCGGGCATGATTTTTCCCCCGGCCAATCTCTTTAATGATTTTGCGGTAATCCATCAAAACTCCTCACAGGCTCACAATATCAGCGGCGCTTACGGCGGCTTTGTTTCGGTTTCTTCACTATAACGTCTGGTACAGCAGGTTGGGAAATAGGAAAAACCGGCAGCGCGTCCAGCAGACGTTTGCCGTAACTTTTACTGAGCAGACGGTTATCATAAATCACCACTTCACCGTGGCAACTGTGGCTACGTATTAAACGTCCCACCTGCTGAATCAGTGTAAAGGAGGCGCTGGGGAGACTTTGCACCTCGAAAGGATAGCGATTGAGGCTTTTAAGCCATTCACCTTCGGTGATAACCACAGGGCTGTCGACAGGCGGGAAGGCGATTTTATGGATATGCACCTGAGTCAGGTAGTCGCCTTTTAAATCAAGCCCTTCCGCAAAGGATTGCAGCCCTACCAGCACGCTGCGCTCGCCATCGTCGATACGTTTGCGGTGTAGTTCCACCAGCCGGTAGCGTGGCTGATCGCCCTGCACCAGCAGCAACAGACGCAGGTCGGTAACAAACGTCAAAAATAGCTGCATTGCCCGCTGGCTGGCAAATAAGACCAGCATCCCTTTGTGGGCTTTACTTTCTACCTGTTCGCGGAACCAGGCCGCCATCTCGGCGAGGTGCTCCGCCTCGTTTTCAACCAGCGGGGCATAGCGCATTTGCGGAATGACAATTTTGCCTTGCTCAACATGATTAAACGGCGAATCCAGAGTGACGAAGCGGTCCCCTGCTTTTTCTTTCAGCCCGCTCATCTCCTGCAGGCGTGAAAAACTGTTCAACGAACGCAGAGTGGCAGAAGTCACAACGATATGCGGCACGCTGCGCCAGAGCAATTTTTCCAGCTGATCGCTGACGCGAATGCCGACACAGTGGAAGTACATATGCAGTTGTCCGTCGCGTACTTCCCGGGTCGCCCATTTCGTCACCGGCGCGCCAGAGGCCTGCACCATTGCCGCCAGCCGCCATAATTTGCTCTGCGCCTCAAACATTCCCAGCGCCCGGTTCATTTGCAGCAGAACCCGGTGCAGACGCACGATGTCGTGACTTCCTGTTTTCTCGCTCAGGTCGTTGAGAAACAGTTCCGCCAGCCCGCGCAGCATATCAGTGAGTTTGGCCAGCCGCTGACAAATAGCCATTACTTCGTCGGGCAACTCTCCCATCGTAAACCGATGTTCCGTCTCCTGAGCGGCGGGCATATACAAATTGAGGATGTTGTTAAGCGAAGCAATCAACTCACCGAGCTCTTCGCAGTGGGCATTCAGGCGCTCGTGCGTCGCCAGCGGTGGCGTGGTTTTAGGGCGAAATTGCTCAAGGCAGGTCGCTACCAGTTTGCAGAACAGATCAAGCTGCAGGCGAAACCAGGGGGCAGTAATCTCCGCACTCATCTCCAGCGCATCACGTGCCACATCCGGCAAATGGTGGCCTTCATCCAGCACCAGCAACATGTTTTTTGGCTCCGGCAGCACCGCCTCGCTTTCCATCGCAGCCATCACTAATGCATGGTTAGCAACCACCACTTCGGCTTCCTGGATTTCACGCCGGGCGACAAAGAACGGGCATTCACGATAGTAGTGACAATTCCGATTGAGACAGCTGGCTTTGTCGGTGCTGAGCCTCCGCCAGAGATCGTCTTCGATAGCCTGATCCGTATGATCGCGTAAACCGTCCCACTTGTAGCTATCGAGATCGGCTTTTAGTTTCGCGCAGCGCTTCTGCTCTTCCTGATTATTAGGGGTTAGTTCGTCATCCAGAAAGGCCAGCAAATCCTGTTGTGAAGGTTCAGTGCTCGCCAGCGCGGTCAGATTACGCGGGCAGACGTAACGCCCGCGCCCAAAAGCGGCGGTAAAGCGTAAATCGGGGATAATTTTGCGCAATAGCGGCAAATCTTTACTAAAGATCTGATCCTGCAAGGCGACGTTGGCGGTGCTGACCACCAGCGTTTTTTGTTCTTCACGGGCGATAGCAATACCGGGAATGAGGTACGACAGCGTCTTACCAACTCCCGTCGGCGCTTCAATTGCCAGATGCCGCCCCTCTTCCCCGGCGAGCGTTTTCGCCACATCAGCAATCATCTGCCGCTGCGGTGCGCGAGGAATAAAATCCGGAATCTGTTGTTGCAACGCCTTATACCAGGCGGCAATTTGCGCTTTTAGCGCGGCGGTGAGGGCCATCAGCAAACCTGAAACACTGTATAAACAGCCACTATTGTGGCATTTTTCACGTTTCAGGGGTAACGCTTTTTCGTATTCTGGAAAGTAGCCCGAAAAAAGGAGCCCGCAGGCTCCCTTTCACTTATTTCAATTCCGGCCAGTAGTCTCGGTTGGCCTCAATCAACGCATCAAGCACTTTGCGCGCTTTCCTGGCGTCGACAATCGTCCGGTTTAAGGTCAATGCCTGCAGGGCTTTGGTATAGGAACCTTCAAACCAGGCTTCAACCGTCAGGCGCTCATAGGCAAACTGTTGTTCGATTAGCCCCTTATAGAAGACTGGAATTTTACCTACGCCATATGGACGCGGGCCGTTGCTGCCTACTTCCGCCGTCAGTTCAACCATCACATCATCGTCCAGATTCTCGACCAGACCGTTGTTCGGCACCATGACGATGAATTTCTTTTTCAGGTTAAACGCAATGGCTTCGGCCAGTTCGACGATCATGTCTCCATGGGCGTCATTATGGACGACATGCACATTGCGCGTTGTTCCTTGCGCCACTGCCGTGCGGCACTCCTCGAACACCCTCTTCTCACGGCCATTGATCACTTCGTTGGCGCGGGTAAAGTTCGGGTCCAGTCTGGAGAACTTGTACTCCGGGTAGAGGTAGTATTGCAGATAGGTGTTTGGCAGATAATCCGGGAAATCGCGAAGCATGTCTGCCACCGCCGCGTAAGTATCAAGCCAGGACTGGTCGCGTTGTTCAGCATCTGCCGGAATAAACCCATTCTTCGCAATATACGCTTTTAACTCTGGCGCCAGATCGTGGCCGTTTTCATCGTACAGGTGGGTAAACCAGCCGAAGTGGTTGAGACCGAAATAGACAGGATCGAAAGTCGCCGGGTCGCGCTTTAACAAACGACCATAGGAGCGCAGCAGGTTTACCGGCTGGTCGCAGATATTGAGGATACGGTCGTCGTGCGGGAAACGCTTGTTGAGCGCATCGGCCACAATCGCTGCCGGATTGGTGTAGTTTAAGATCCAGGCACGCGGCGAACGGACGCGAACTTTTTCCACCAGGGCAATCATGTCGCGAATAGAACGCATGCCATAGGCAAACCCACCCGCCCCACAGGTTTCCTGACCAATCACACCAAGACTCAGCGGTATTTTTTCATCTTTCTCGCGCATGGCATAACCGCCAGTTCGCATCTGGCAAAAGATAAAATCCATATCGTTGAACGCAATATTTTCATCGCCGGTATAAATAAATTCCAGATCCGGATACTCTTCGCGAAAAAGAACTTTAGCATATTCACCTATGACCGCCTGACGTTCTTCATTAATATCGAACATCACCAGTTTCTTCAGCGGCAGACGCGTTTTCAGTTTACATAACGCTTTTAATAAGCCCGGCGTCCACGTGGAACCACCACCAACTAATACAATATTAAAAGAAGTTTTCATATCATCTGTTCTCTTATTGCGTCTGTTGAACAAGTAAATTTTGTTTCACGGCACTGGCGATACTTTCTACCTGTGGTCCGTAAATAACCTGGATATCGTTGTCGGTTGCGCGAATAAACCCGTTCGCCCCGCTTTGTTTAAGAATGGCCTCGTCGACTTTGTGCATATCTTTAATTTTCACGCGCAGGCGAGTGAAGCAGCAGTCCACATTCTGGATATTTTCTTTGCCGCCCAGGCCGGCGATAATTTTTGCCGTAGCGGCATCATCATCAACGAATTGGGCGCTATGTTGATGTACCATTTCGTCTTCTTCACGGCCCGGTGTTCTGGCGCTGGTGCGCAGAATAATCCACTTGAAAGCGAAGTAATAAACGGGGGCCCAAATACATCCCAGCAGCAAATCAAACCACCAGTGTGTTTTAGCGCCGCCCAGTACGCCGAAGACGATAAAATCAATAAAGCCGCCCTGGATATTGCCGATCATTACCTGCAAAAGCTGCGCGCAGGCAAAGGAGAGACCAGTCATCACCGCATGAAATAAAAACAGCAACGGTGAGACAAAAATAAAGCTGAATTCCAGAGGCTCAGTGATACCGGTGGTGAATGAAGCCAGCGCCCCGGCCATCATCAGGGCTTTCACCCGTTGCTTGTGCTCCGGCTTCGCACAGTGATACATCGCCAGCGCTGCCGCAGGCAGGCCGAACATCATCACCGGAATTTTCCCCTGCGCCAGGAAACGGGTTGCTTCTCGCACCACGTCATCAGCCAGCGCGCCAGGGTGAGCCAGCGCATAGTTGAAGATAGAGAGCGCACCAATCACGCTTTCATTGTCTACATGTACCATGCCACCCACCGGGGTGAAACGAACAGTTTCATTGAGGATGTGGTGCAAACCGGTGGGGATCAGGATGCGTTCAGTAAAGGCATAAATGAAAGTACCAAAGGGACCTGACTCGCCAATAAACTGGCCAAGATGGATAATCGCACTGGCAATAACCGGCCAGACCAGTGACATTAATACACCGATAATCGGCAGGACAATGACAGTAATAATAGGAACAAAGCGGCGGCCACCAAAATAGGCGATGGCCGCCGGGAGTTTAATCGTATAAAACCGGTTGTGCAGTATTACCGTAACCAGGCCAGAAATAACCCCACCCAGCACACTCATCTGATAAGAAAAAATCCCTAAGGTGTTGGCAAATTCAGCGGAATACATCACCGCATCGGTCTGGCTGTAGCCTTTTTCTAATAATGCGGCCACTGAGGTAGTTTGCGGCGTTAAACCTTGCGCCAGTAAGCTGTAATTAACGCCGACATGAAAAGTTATAAACCCAATAACGGCTGCCAGTGCCGCCGTGGGTTTTTCATCTCGCGCCAGGCCAATAGCCGCAGCAATCGCAAAAAGTAACGGCAAATTACCAAATAACGCCCCGGCGACTTTACGGATAAAACCGATAACCTGCTGCATCACTTCGGCATGGATAATACTTTCACCCACAATAGCTGGGTTTTGTAATGCCGCGGCCAGGCCGAGAAATATCCCTGCTGCGGCAATCACGGAAATCGGCATCATTAACGCCTTACCTAAATCCTGTAGAAACTCACCCGGTCGACTCATTGTTATTTTCCTTTAGGGCACTGGCTGAACATGGGATGGAGTATAGCCAGGGTGGATGTATAGTTGTCTAGCCCACTAAATTTAAAACGCGGTGGCGATCACAAAGTTAGCCCTTTGGTCGGCTCAGGGGCGTGCGGCGGTCAGGGTGAAACGATAGTGCTGCTGGTTGTAGTAGATCTCGGAGATCTCAAAAGGAATATTGTCGCGCAGAAAAGCTATCGAAGTGGCGTGAAGGACCGGTTCATCGCGGTTGATCCCCAGCATATCGCGTACCTGCTGCGAGGGGAGTTCAGCGCGGATCTCTTTTTCCGAACGCTCAACGGTAAACCCTTTGCGGCTGATATAAGCATATTTGGAACGGTTCAGATCCGCATCACTCAGATCGTCAAACGGGTCGCTGATCATCCATGATTGCTCAAAAACAAAGGGAATGTCCCCGACCAGACGCAGGCGCTGCATAAACCACACCTCGCCGCCAGGCGCAAGACGAAGCTTATCGGCAATGTCCTGCGAGGCAGCCTGATGACAAAGGCAAATCAGGCGGTTTACTACCGGCTCATTGAGACCCAGCGTCGCTTCACTTGAGGAAAGATGCCTGTCGAGCGGCAGGGAAATGCGCACGTTTTTACCCGATTGCACAACGAATGTCCCCTGCCCCCGGCGGCGCTCCACTTTGCCCTGACGTACCAGGTAATCCACTGCCTTGCGCGCCGTCATGCGGGAGATGGCAAACTGCTGACAAAGTTCGTTTTCAGAGGGAATAGCGTCGCCAGGTCTGAGTGAGCCCGCGGCAATCTGGCCGGTAAGGTATTGCTCAAGCTGTAAATAGACTGGCACGGTGGAATGTTTATCGATCATTGGCGCAACTCCCTCTTTCATGCAGGTATGGTAGCGACAGCAATGCAAAGTGACAATCTTTGTCCTTCACAGGCGACGTTTCAGCTGAAAAATGCTTTTCGCAAACCGGATCACAATTTGGCATACGAATCTACGCAACGCCTTTTGTCACATTGAATATTTTTCGTCACGGTGCTAGGTTTTAATTGCATTACGCTTGTTACCGACTATCGGGCAAAACCTAAATGCAGACTGAGGGGCTAATCTGCCCATATCTGTATTTACGTCTTGCCCGTTTTTGTTTTCAGGAGTTGGCGATGCTGGTCAAACAAATATTAAATAATAATGTTGTCAGCGCAGTGGATGAGGATGGTCTGGAGGTTATTTTAACCGGCCGTGGGCTGGGATTTAATACCCGCAACGGTGCCAGCATCAACCGCGACGCCATCGATAAAATATTCCGTCTGGAAGATTCACAAATTTCTGCCCGATTTAAAGATCTGGTCAGCGAAGTGCCGGTGGATATTTTGCAGGTCACTGCCGATATCATCACCCACGCCCGCAGCGTCCTTACGCACAAACTCAGCGACGGGCTCTATGTAACCCTTGCCGACCACCTGCATTTTGCGCTGCAACGTCAAAAAAACCATGAAATTCTGCCCAATCCGCTGGAGTGGGAAGTTCGCCATTTTTACACCGCAGAGTATGCCATTGGTCGCCAGGCGCTTGGGATGATTGTCGCACGCACCGGTACGCTTTTACCCGATAGCGAGGCCTGCAGTATCGCTTTGCATATTGTGAATGCAGGTCTCAACGATACGCTGGGAAATACCGCGCAAATTACGCGGCTTATTTATCAGTTACAAAATATTGTGAAGTATTTTTTTAATATTCCGCTTGATGAGCACAGTCTAAATTACCAGCGGTTTATTACCCATCTCAAGTTCTTTGCCCAACGGGTGATTGATGGGGTGGTGTTAAATAATGATGACGAGGAATTCTTTGCTCTGGTGCAACGTCGCTATCAGGCCACGTTAAAATGTGTCGAAGCAATGAATGAGTTTGTCAGCAAAAATTATCACCACGCCATGAGCAACTCGGAAAAGCTCTATCTTGCGGTGCACATTGAGAATATTGTGCAGCGCATATCGCCAGACGCGAAAAAAATATAGTTCGCAGGCGAAAACAGGCAGATGACGTCAGGGCACAAAACATCGCCCGACGTATGATGCGTTTTCATTCCATCCAGGCTTGTTACTGTTTATACCCGAAGTATGACGGGTAAATTCAGGCAAACCCCAGAGGAAACAAGGTTCCGGCAAATGCCGGTCATTGTGGATGAAGCCGGCTTTTGGCTTCAGTCTGGAGGAATTTTTATGAATTATCAGGACACTGCTCGCCAGATAATCAGCAAGATTGGCGGCAAAGAGAACATACTCTCGCTGTTTCACTGCATTACCCGTCTGCGTTTTCTGCTTAAAGACAACGACAAGGCCGACCGCCCGGCCCTCGAAGCCCTTGATGGCGTCATGGGTGTCAATATCTCCGGCGATCAGTTCCAGCTCATTATTGGTAACGACGTCGAACCCTTGTGTAAAGCCATTCTCGCAGAGCTTCCCGACCTCGACCATGCCGCTCGCCCCACCAAACGGCGTAATCCGGTTTCGGTCATACTGGAGGGTCTGTCGAGCATTTTTTCACCGATTATTCCGGCTATTGCCGGGGCCGGTATTCTGAAAGGCATGCTGGCGTTGATGGTAGCCATGCAGTGGGTGGAAACCACCAACCAGACCTATCAAATCCTGCTGGCAATCAGCGACGGCGTCTTTTACTTCATGCCATTAGCGCTCTCCTTTAGCGCGGCGAAAAAATTCGGTGCGAACCCTTACGTTGCGGTTGCGCTTGCCGCTGTTCTCTTTCACCCGGCTATCCAGACGTTGTTTAAAGCAGGCGCGCCGGTGAACTTTATCGGCTTGCCTGTTCCAACCGTGAATTACGCCTCAACGGTGATCCCGATTCTGCTTGCCGTGTGGTTACTCAGTCATGTTGAGCGCCTCATTGACCGCTTTATACCCGGCCCGCTGAAAACCATGTTTGTGCCGCTGCTGTGCCTGCTTATTGTCACGCCCATTACCCTTATCGTCATCGGCCCGGTGGGGATTTACACCGGGAATGCCCTCTCAGGCAGCATTATCTGGCTGGTGGAGAATATGGGTATCGTGGCCGGGGTGGTAGTAGGCGGCACCTTGTCGCTGATCATCATTACCGGCATGCACTATGTGATCGTGCCGATCATGATCAACAACATCAGTACCATGGGTTTCGACCCCATCAAGATCCTCTTTTACATTGCCAATCTCGGGCAGGCCGGTGCCGCCTTCGGCGTCTTCTTGCGCGCTCGCGATAAGAAGCTCAAATCACTGGCGTTGACCACCAGCTTTAGCGCCATGATGGGGATTACCGAACCAGCGATGTACGGGGTCAACATCCGCTATAAACGTCCATTTGCCGCAGCGCTGACAGGCGGGGCTTGCGGCGGTGCATTCGCCATGGCGATGGGGGTGAAAACCTACGCCTTCGCCTTAAGCGGTCTGCCCGGTCTTCCGGCGCTGGTAGGTCCCACTTTCTTATGGGCGCTGGTCAGTATTGCCATCTCATTTGTCTGTGCCGCCATTATTACAGTGATTCTGGGGTTTGAAGAGTCAACCCAGCCGGTCGTCGCAGGCGTGAGCCCCATGCCCATCGCCCGGTCAGAAGAGAAGCTGTTTGCGCCGGTAAGCGGCGAGCTAAAAGCGCTCAATACCCTGAGCGACCCGGTTTTTGCCGACGAGATTTTCGGCAAAGGGCTGGCAATTTTCCCCACCACCGGAGAGTTACGTTCCCCTGTCAACGGCAAGGTGGCCTCGGTCTTTGAAACCCATCACGCGCTGGCGCTGCAAAGCGATACCGGGGCAGAAATCCTGATTCATATCGGTATCGACACCGTCAAACTCGGTGGCAGGCACTTCACCAGCCATATCGAAGCCGGACAGGTTATCGAAGTGGGCGACCTGCTGGTCACCTTTGATCTCAACGCATTAAAAGCCGAAGGCATTGATGCGAGCGTCATCCTGGTGGTGACCAACAGTGAACACTACGGCGATATCAGCCCGGTTAAAGTGAATGGCGACATCGCCAGCCGCGACGAATTTCTGACACTGACCGCATCAGCGGCATGAGGAGCAAGCGCATGACATTTTCTAAATCATTTCCGGAAGGATTTTTGTGGGGTGGCGCGACGGCGGCAAATCAGCTTGAAGGAGCGTGGAACGTCGACGGCAAAGGGCTGTCCGTATCCGATGTGTATACATTTGACATCAATACACCCAAAGAGCGCTGGCTTGATCAGTGGCTGGGAATGACCCATGCCCAGGTGCGTGAAGCGCAGGATCCGAACAGCACCAAATATTACCCGAAACGCAAAGGCAATGGTTTTTACCATCACTTCAAAGAGGACATCGCCCTCTTCGCCGGGATGGGCTTTAAGTGCTTCCGCATGTCGATTGCTTGGACGCGTATCTTCCCGCGTGGCGATGAAAGCGAGCCTAACGAAGCCGGGCTTAAGTTCTATGACGAGGTGTTTGATACCCTGCTCTCCCACGGTATCGAGCCGATTGTTTCCCTGTCCCATTATGAAATGCCGCTCGCGCTGGTGACCGATTACGGCGGCTGGCCGAACCGTCAGTTAGTGGATTTCTATGTGCGCTTCGCGACGACCTGCTTTAACCGCTATCGCAAAAAAGTGAAGTACTGGATGACTTTCAACGAGATTAACTGCGTGAAACACCACCCGTACGTCAGCGTCGGGGTGATTGAAGAGGATAACCCGCACCTTGAGCAGGATAAATACCAGGGCGCGCATCACCAGTTTGTGGCAAGCGCTCTGGCGACGAAAGCCTGCCATGCGATCATTCCCGACTCGAAAGTCGGCTGTATGATCAGCTACCAGATGCTCTACCCGCACACCTGTCACCCGGACGATTTACAGGCCTGCGAAGAGATGCAGCGCGTGTCGTTGTTCTTTAGCGATGTGCAGGCACACGGCTACTACCCGGCTTACACCGACCGCATGCTGGCAGAGAAAGGCGTCACACTGCAAAAAGTGGTGGGGGACGATGAGATCCTGCGTCAGCACCCGGTGGATTTCGTCTCATTTAGTTATTACATGTCCAGCACCGTCAGCGCCCACCCTGAAAACCTGGCAGGGGCTGAGGGTAACCTGATCACCGGCGGTGTTCTCAACCCGCATCTGCCCACCAGCCAGTGGGGCTGGCAGATTGATCCGAAAGGGCTGCGCCTGGCGCTGAATCAGCTCTATGACCGCTACCAGAAGCCGCTGTTTATTGCCGAGAACGGTCTTGGTGCGGTGGATACCGTTAATCCGGATGGCTCCATCCATGACGATTACCGCATTGAGTACCTGCGCCTGCATATCGAACAGATGCGCGAGGCGCTGGCCGATGGTGTGGATCTGTTTGGTTACACCTGGTGGGGGCCGATCGATGTGGTGAGCGCGGGCACAGCGCAAATTTCCAAACGCTACGGCTTCATCTATGTCGATCAGGACGACATGGGCAACGGCACGCAGAAGCGTTCCCTGAAAAAGAGTTACCACTGGTATAAAAAAGTGATCGCCTCCAATGGCGAAGATTTGGCGGATTAAGGAGTGGATATGTCTGTTTTCCCGAAAGATTTTTTATGGGGCGGCGCCATTGCCGCCAACCAGGCAGAAGGCGCATGGAATGTGGACGGCAAAGGCCCCTCCATTGCTGACGTGGTACGCGGCGGTATCGCCTCCGGCAAACACGACGCCGTTATCGACCCGCATAAATACTATGCCAGCCATGAAGCCATCGACTTTTATCACCATTACAAAGAAGATGTGGCGCTGTTCGCTGAGATGGGCTTCACCTGTTTTCGCACCTCTATCGCCTGGTCGCGCATCTTTCCGCGTGGCGATGAAACCATCCCTAACGAGGCCGGACTGAAATTCTATGACGACCTGTTTGATGAACTGTTGAAATACGGTATTCAGCCGGTGATTACCCTTTCCCACTACGAGACGCCGCTGGCGCTATATCAGGAATACGGCGGCTGGAAAAACCGCAAGCTGGTGGCCTTTTTCAGCCGCTACTGCGAGGTGGTGTTCACCCGTTATCGCGAGAAGGTCAAATACTGGATGACCTTCAATGAACTGAACAATATGAACCGTATGCCCTTTGCGACCGGCGCGGTTGACCCCAACTCCACTCCGCAGGAGCTTTACCAGGCAAACCATCACCAGTTTGTGGCCAACGCGTTGGCTAACAAGTTGTGTCACGAGATCATCCCGGAGGCGAAGATAGGTTGCATGCTGTCGCTGAGTACCGTTTACCCGGCCACCTGCAACCCGGAAGACATCTTCTCGACCATGCAACTGCGTCGCCGTTCTCTGTTCTACTCTGATGTGATGATGCTGGGGCAATATCCGGCCTGGACGCCACGGCTCTTCCGTGAACAGAATATCGAACTGGCAATAGAAGAGGGCGACCTGGAACTGATCGCTACCTACCCATCCGATTACCTCGGCTTTAGCTACTACCGCAGCGTACTACATCAGGCAGGCGGCGAGTTTCGCATCGACACCGGCGGTACCGTTGGCCAGGACAATCCCTTTCTCGAAAAAACCGCCTGGGGCTGGCCGATTGATGCCAAAGGTTTCCGTATCGTCTGCAATGAACTGGCGGACCGCTATCGTAAACCCCTGTTTGTCGTCGAAAATGGCTACGGAGGTGTGGATGAACCGGATGAAAATGGCGTAATTAATGATACCGCGCGTATTGATTATGGCCGCCAGCATATCCGCGAAATGGCGGAAGCGGTGGCCGATGGCTGCGACATCATGGGTTACACATGGTGGGGGCCGATTGATATCGTCAGCGCGGGTACCGGCGAGATGAAAAAACGCTACGGCTTTATCTATGTCGATAAGGATAATGACGGCAACGGTACGCTCAAACGCAGCAAAAAACGCAGCTTTGACTGGTATAAACAGGTTATCGCCAGCAATGGCGAAACGCTGTAAGGTAATGACGGAGCGGGAAATTTCCCGCTCCACCACCGTTACCATGACAGACAAGGCTACATGATGAACACATGGAATTTGGTCGACCCTGAATTACGTCCGGCACTGGCAGATAGCCGCCCCCTCTCCCTGACACAAGATGCTCTCGCCACCCTTCGCCAACAGCGCCAGCAGGCAGCGCTGGCTAACGTGCAGACTTTTCGGGAGACCGGGTTATCGGTGGAAGAACACCTTATCTCCTCACCTGCACACCCTGCCGTCAGAGTCTGTGTTATTGCCCCCGCAGCGCCTGGGCACAAGCGCATGGGCATTTTGCATATTCACGGCGGCGGGCATCTGTTCGGTAGCCCTGAGCAGTCGCTGTCGCTTACCGGTGCCACCGCGATGCAACACGACTGTGTGATTGTCTCTGTCGATTATCGTCTGGCGCCCGAAACGGTCTTTCCGGGCTCGCTGGAGGATTGTTATACCGCACTGGTGTGGATGACCGAACAGGCTAGTGCGCTTGGTATTCATCCTGACCATATTGGGCTAATGGGCGACAGCGCAGGGGCAGGACTCGCGGCCTCACTGGCGTTGCTGGCCCGCGATCGCAATGGCCCATCTATTGCCTTTCAGAACCTGATGTTCCCGATGCTCGACGATCGGACGGTGACGGAAGAAAACCCCAACCCGGTCACCGGCGAGTTCGTCTGGACGCGTGAATATAACCGCTTTGGCTGGACATCCCTTCTGGGCTGCGAGCCGGGTTCGGAGGGTGTGTCGGTTTATGCCGCGCCGGGACGGGCTACGGATCTGACTCATTTGCCCCCAACCTGGCTTGGCGTGGGCACGCTGGATCTGTTTCTTGATGAGAATCTTCGCTTCGCGCAAGGGTTGATTCGCGCGGGTGTGGCGGTAGAGATGAATGTATGGCCTGGGGCGTATCACGGATTTAATTCCGACCCGCAGGCGCGGGTAGCGCAACGGGCGCGGGAACAGCGCCAGGCGTGGATTGCGCAGTTCAGACCAACGCAGGGATAACCCTTCTCTTCACGCCCCTCTGGAGTGAGCTAAGACCCTGAAACAACAAGCCCTGCCAGTTGGCAGGGCTTGTTAGTCGCATCAGGCGTCAGGCGCTCGCCGCGGGTTTACGCGGGCGACGGCGGCGCGGTTTCTCACCCGCCGGTTTGCTTCCTTCCTGCGCACGTGGCGCTTTCGGCGCACCACCATCGTTACGGCGAGGCTGCTGTTGTCCGCGACCACCGCCACCACCCTGACCACGGCCACCACGGCCCTGGCTCTGACGACCATTCACAATCGGCTCGGCCTTGATAGACGGATCTGGATTGTAACCCGGCAGGGCAATACGGGGGATCTCTTTTTTCAGCAGGCGCTCGATGTCACGCAGCAATTTATGTTCATCAACGCACACCAGCGACAGCGCTTCACCGGTTGCCGCAGCGCGACCAGTACGACCAATGCGGTGTACATAATCTTCCGGCACGTTCGGCAGCTCGTAGTTCACGACGTGTGGCAGCTCTTCGATATCCAGACCACGGGCAGCAATGTCGGTTGCGACCAGTACGCGGATATCGCCCGATTTAAAGTCTGCCAGCGCACGGGTACGCGCACCCTGGCTTTTGTTACCGTGGATAGCCGCGCTGCGAATACCGTCTTTATTCAGTTGTTCCGCCAGATGGTTTGCACCATGTTTGGTGCGGGTGAAGACCAGCACCTGCTGCCAGTTACCTTCACCAATCATCTGGGAGAGGAGTTCGCGCTTACGTTTCTTATCGACCATATGAACGTGCTGCGTCACCTGCTCAGAGGCGGTATTGCGGCGCGCCACTTCGATTTCCAGTGGGTTGCGCAGCAGCTTTTCGGCCAGGCTTTTGATGTCATCCGAGAAGGTCGCGGAAAAGAGCAGATTCTGACGACGCGCAGGCAATTTAGCCAATACGCGGCGAATATCGTGGATAAAGCCCATGTCCAGCATGCGGTCAGCTTCATCCAGTACCAGAATCTCAACGTTGTCCAGTTTAACGGCGTTCTGATGTTCCAGATCCAGCAGACGACCCGGTGTAGCGACGAGAATATCGACACCACTACGCAGCTTCATCATTTGCGGATTAATGCTCACACCGCCAAAAACCACCAGCGAGCGCAGGTTCAGATATTTACTGTAATCGCGTACGTTTTCGCCGATTTGCGCGGCAAGTTCGCGAGTTGGCGTCAGGATCAGCGCTCGCACCGGGCGACGGCCTTTAGCGTGCGGCTCTTTTTGCACCAGACGTTGCAGCAGCGGCAGGGTAAAGCCCGCGGTTTTGCCGGTACCGGTCTGGGCGCTCGCCATCAGGTCGCGGCCTTCCAGCACGGCAGGGATCGCCTGTTGCTGAATAGGGGTTGGCTCACGGTAGCCCTGCTCATCAACAGCACGCAGAATTTCCGGGTTCAGGCCAAGGGAATCAAAAGACATAACAACTCCGCACCGCCCCGACCATAACAGGTGTAGTTTTCGAGGAGATAATAATATGACGGATGACAAAAACCACAATGTCATGAAGGGGCGGAGTGTAACAGCTTTTGTGACATAGCGCATAAAATATCGCTCTGCTAATCATTGGAGAAATATTTCTCCGATCCTCCTGACCCGGATGGCACGTGGCCTGGGCAACGGCAGGTTATTTTTACCGCTAAAAAGGTGATATTCCCCCACTGGACACGGCGAAAAAATCACCATAAAGTTAATCAATCGATTGATTAATTTTATTCCGCCTATGAATATGAACTCGACTACCAGCAAAGGTGAACAGGCCAGAAACCAGTTGATTGCCGCCGCTCTTGCGCAGTTTGGCGAATACGGATTGCATGCCACCACACGCGATATCGCTGCGCTGGCCGGGCAGAATATTGCCGCAATCCCTTACTACTTCGGTTCAAAAGAGGATCTGTATCTCGCCTGCGCCCAGTGGATCGCCGATTTTATCGGCGCAAATTTTCGTCCCCACGCCGAAGCTGCCGAACGGCTGTTTACCCACGCTGAACCCGATAAAGAGGCGATACGAGACCTGATTCATCAGGCCTGCAAAAACATGATTGTGCTGCTCACCCACGACGACACACTTAATCTGAGTAAATTTATTTCGCGCGAACAGCTCTCCCCTACCCGCGCCTACCAGTTAGTACATGACCAGGTGATCGCCCCGTTGCACAGTCATCTTACCCGGCTGATTGCGGCTTACACCGGCAGAGAAGCCAATGATACGCAAACCATTTTGCATACCCATGCGCTGATCGGCGAGATCCTCGCCTTCCGCCTGGGACGCGAAACTATTTTGCTGCGCACCGGATGGGCGCAATTCGACGATGAGAAAGCCGACCTGATTTGCCAGGTCATCACGTGCCATATCGATCTTATCCTGCAGGGATTAACAAGGAGTTCCGGGTTATGAAAAAGCCTGTCGTCATCGTGTTGATTGTCGTTATCGTACTCGCCGCGCTTGGCGGGGGCTGGATGTGGTATCAAAGCCGACAGACCGCAGCCCTCACGCTGTACGGGAATGTCGATATTCGCACCGTGAACCTCAGTTTCCGGGTCGGGGGACGACTCGCCTCGCTGGCGGTTGATGAAGGGGATGCGATTACCGCCGGGCAGCCGCTTGGCGAAATTGACAAAGCCCCTTATGAGAACGCCCTTTTACAGGCGAAGGCAAACGTCTCGACGGCGAAGGCAAAATACGATCTGGTCACAGCAGGTTATCGCGATGAAGAGATTTCCCAGGCGGCAGCGGCGGTGAACCAGGCGCAGGCGGCCTACGATTACGCGCAAAATTTTTATCAGCGACAGCAGGGGCTGTGGAAAAGCCGGACTATTTCCGCTAATGACCTGGAAAATGCGCGATCATCACGCGATCAGGCGCAAGCTACGCTCAAATCAGCGCAGGATAAACTGAGCCAGTACCGCACCGGTAATCGCCCACAGGAGATAGCCCAGGCAAAAGCCAGCCTCGAACAGGCGCAGGCACAACTGGCGCAATCACAGCTGGATTTGCAGGATACGCAACTGGTCTCGCCTTCGAACGGTACGCTGCTGACCCGCGCCGTGGAACCAGGGAGCATGTTAAATGCCGGCAGCACTGTTCTGACGCTCTCCCTGACCCGCCCGGTTTGGGTTCGCGCCTACATCAGCGAAACCAATTTGCATCAGGCCCGCCCTGGCCAGACCGTGTTGCTCTACGTTGATGGTCGTCCCAATAAGCCTTATCACGGCAAAATTGGCTTTGTCTCCCCGACGGCTGAATTTACCCCGAAAACGGTGGAAACGCCGGATTTGCGTACCGATTTGGTTTACCGGCTGCGCATTATCGTCACCGACGCCGATGACGACCTGCGCCAGGGGATGCCGGTTACCGTACGCTTCGACAATGGAGCACGGAATGAGTGAGGCAACGATCCGTCTCAACGGCCTGGTCAAGCGCTTCGCCGGGATGGATAAACCCGCCGTCGCCCGCCTGGACTGCACCGTGAAAGCCGGGTATGTCACGGGGCTGGTGGGGCCGGATGGCGCCGGGAAAACCACCCTGATGCGTATGCTCGCCGGTCTGATGAAACCCGATGAAGGCAGCGCGGAGGTTATTGGCCTTGATCCCATCGCCAACAACAGTGAGTTGCATGCATCGCTTGGTTATATGCCGCAAAAATTTGGCCTGTATGAAGATCTCACGGTGCTGGAAAACCTCAATCTGTACGCCGATCTGCGCAGCGTCACCGGAGATCTGCGCAAAGAGACCTTTACCCGACTGCTGGAATTCACCGCCCTCGCCCCCTTTACCGGGCGTCTGGCGGGTAAACTGTCCGGTGGCATGAAGCAGAAATTGGGGCTTGCCTGCACTCTGGTGGGCCAGCCTAAAGTGCTGTTGCTGGACGAACCGGGCGTCGGCGTGGACCCGATATCACGCCGCGAACTATGGCAGATGGTGCATACTCTCGCCGGAGACGGCATGTTGATCTTATGGAGCACCTCTTATCTGGACGAGGCGGAACAGTGCCGCGATGTGCTGCTGATGAACGAAGGGGAACTGCTTTACCAGGGAGAACCGCGCGCGCTGACGCAAACCATGGCCGGACGCAGCTTTCTCGCCAGCAGTCCACAGGAAAATAACCGTCAGTTGTTGCAACGTTTGCTGAAACTGCCGCAGGTCAGCGATGGGATGATTCAGGGGCGGTCTGTGCGGGTGATTCTGGCAAAGGAATCGAGCGTGGATGCTCTGCGTAGCGCATCGTCACTGACCCGGTTAGATATTGACGAGACCGCGCCACGCTTTGAAGACGCCTTTATCGACCTTCTGGGCGGTGCCGCTTTCACCCAGTCGCCACTGGGGGCTATTCTGCATACGGTGGACGGTAAACCTGATGAGACGGTGATCGAAGCCCGGCAACTGACGAAAAAATTCGGCGATTTCGCTGCCACCGATCATGTCAACTTTGCCGTGAAGCGCGGCGAAATTTTCGGCCTGCTCGGGCCAAATGGTGCGGGTAAGTCCACCACCTTTAAGATGATGTGCGGATTACTGGTTCCCACCTCTGGTAAAGCACTCGTGCTGAATATGGATTTGAAAACCAGCTCCGGCCAGGCGCGCCAGCATCTGGGTTATATGGCGCAAAAATTCTCCCTTTACGGCAACCTCACGGTGGCGCAAAACCTGCGTTTTTTCTCCGGCGTCTATGGCCTGCGTGGACGGGCGCAACAGGATAAGATCACACGGATGGTGGACGCCTTTGGCCTTAAAGCGATTGCCAATCAGGCGACTGACTCCCTGCCGCTGGGCTTTAAACAGCGCCTGGCGCTGGCCTGCGCACTCATGCATGAACCGGACATTCTGTTTCTTGATGAGCCGACATCCGGCGTCGACCCGCTGACCCGCCGCGAGTTCTGGCTGCACATCAACAGCATGGTGGAGAAAGGAGTGACGGTAATGGTCACCACCCACTTTATGGACGAAGCCGAATATTGCGACCGCATCGGGCTGGTCTATCGCGGTAAGCTTATCGCCAGCGGCACGCCGGATGCCCTGAAAGCACAGACTGCTGATGCAGAGCACACCGACCCGACCATGGAGCATGCGTTTATCACGCTAATTCATAACTGGGATAAGGAGCATCACGATGCATAGTCCTCTCTCCCTGCGCCGCGTACGCGCGCTCTGCGTCAAAGAGACGCGCCAGATTGTGCGCGATCCCAGTAGCTGGCTGATTGCCGTGGTGATCCCGTTATTGCTGCTGTTTATTTTTGGCTACGGCATTAACCTCGATTCCAGCAAGCTGCGCGTGGGCATTTTACTGGAACAGCACAGCGAAGAGGCGCTGGACTTCGCCCATACCATGACCGGTTCTCCCTGGTTTGAGGCGACAGTCAGTGATAATCGTCAGCAACTTATTCAGATGATGCAGGCCGGACGCATTCGCGGGCTGGTGGTCATCCCGGTGAATTTTGCCGGGCAGATGGCGCGCCCTGGTGAGGTTGCCCCGCTACAGGTGATCACCGATGGCAGCGAACCCAATACCGCCAACTTCGTTCAGGGCTATGTGCAGGGGATCTGGCAGATCTGGCAACAACAGCGGGCAGAAGATCGGGGCGAGAGCTTCGACGCGCTGATAGACGTACAGATGCGCTACTGGTTTAACCCGGCGGCTATCAGCCAGCATTTTATTATTCCCGGCGCGGTCACCATCATCATGACGGTGATCGGTGCGATCCTCACCTCGCTGGTGGTGGCTCGCGAATGGGAGCGCGGCACCATGGAGGCGCTGCTCTCTACCGAAGTTACCCGTACAGAGCTCCTGCTCTGCAAGCTTATCCCCTATTACTTCCTTGGCATGCTGGCAATGCTGCTGTGCATGTTAGTGTCAGTATTTATTCTCGGGGTGCCATATCGTGGTTCGCTGGTGATTCTGTTTTTTATCACCAGCCTGTTCCTGCTCAGCACCCTGGGGATGGGGCTACTGATTTCGACCATTACGCGCAATCAGTTCAATGCCGCGCAGGTGGCGCTTAACGCCGCCTTTTTGCCGTCGATCATGTTATCCGGGTTTATCTTCCAGATTGACAGTATGCCTGCGGTGATTAGGGCGGTGACCTACATTATTCCGGCGCGCTACTTCGTCAGTACTCTGCAAAGCCTGTTTCTGGCGGGCAATATTCCGGTGGTACTGGTCATCAACGTGCTGTTTCTGCTGGCTTCGGCAACCATGTTTATCGGCCTTACGTGGATGAAAACCAAACGGCGGCTGGATTAAGGAGGCACCATGTTTCATCGCTTATGGACACTGATTCGCAAAGAGTTGCAGTCGCTGCTGCGTGAACCGCAGACCCGTGCCATTTTGATCCTGCCGGTTGTCATCCAGGTACTGTTGTTCCCGTTTGCCGCGACGCTTGAGGTCACTAACGCCACCATCGCCGTCTACAACGAAGATAATGGCAAACATGCGGTGGAGCTGACGCAACGCTTTGCCAGGGCTAAAGCCTTCACCCATGTGCTGATGCTAAAAAGCCCTCAGGAGATTCGCCCGATAATCGACGAGCAAAAAGCGCTGCTGCTGGTGCGTTTTCCGGCTGACTTTTCCCGCAAGCTGGATACCTTCACCCAGGCGCCGCTACAGCTGGTTCTCGACGGTCGAAACTCTAACAGCGCCCAGATTGCTGCCAGGTACCTGCAAGAGATTGTTAAAGAGTATCAGCAGGAGCTGATGCAGGGAAAAACGAAGCCGAACAATAGCGAACTGGTGATCCGCAACTGGTACAACCCAAACCTGGACTATAAGTGGTTCGTCGTGCCATCGCTTATCGCCATGATCACCACCATTGGCGTGATGATCGTCACTTCACTGTCGGTTGCCCGGGAGCGTGAACAGGGTACGCTGGATCAATTGCTGGTCTCACCGCTGGCGACCTGGCAGATTTTTGTTGGTAAAGCGATACCTGCGCTGGTGGTCGCCACCTTCCAGGCCACTATCGTGCTGCTTGCCGGGATCCTCGCCTATAAAATTCCCTTTGCCGGATCGCTACTGCTCTTCTATTTCACGATGCTTATCTACGGATTGTCGCTGGTAGGCTTCGGCCTGCTGATCTCGTCCCTGTGCTCGACGCAACAGCAGGCGTTTATTGGGGTGTTTGTCTTTATGATGCCCGCAATATTGCTTTCGGGGTATGTATCGCCTGTCGAGAATATGCCGATCTGGCTGCAGGATCTGACATGGATTAACCCCATCCGTCACTTTACGGACATCACCAAGCAGATCTATCTAAAGGATGCGAGCTTCGCGATTATCTGGCAAAGCGTGTGGCCGCTACTGGTGATAACGGTCACAACGGGTTCAGTGGCATATGCGATGTTCCGGCGTAAGGTAATGTAACCTTACGCCCTTCATACCTTAATGCGCTTTGAAGGATTTGGGCTGGATGCGTTTTTCTTTTGCCAGCAGGGATACGACGGCGGGACCGGCGAGGATAACCAGCCCGACCAGGGCCAGCAACAGGTTGTTTTGCATCACGCGTGACAGTAGCCACAGCACGATCATTGCGACACCGAAATACCAGGTGGTTGTCAGCTCTTCCAGGACATCGCCAATACCGCGCCAGCGCTCTTCATGGTGACGCTGCAAAAACAGCATCAGCAGCACCGTAACGCCATAAAGGACGCACAGCCCCAGACCGACCCGCACCAGCGCGCCGCTCATCCAGGCTGTTACTAACACCGCCACAATCAGCATATGCAACATAATCTGCCAGCAACTCAGACCGGTTGCGACACGAACACGTTGTTGCCACTTCATGGCATCTCTCCTGACGAATTTTTCTCTTAACAAAGAGTACTGATATTTACAGAAAATTCTGTAACCCCGCATCTTTTTGTGACAGAGACTACAATTTATTTTCATCAGGATAGTGAGGCTGGCAGGAGAATTATGACCCAACAAACTCGTCAATTTTCATTGAAAGTACTCACCATTAATACCCATAAAGGCTTTACTGCCTTCAATCGGCGTTTCATTTTACCGGAACTTCGCGATGCAGTGCGCACCGTCAGCGCCGATATAGTTTGCCTGCAAGAAGTGATGGGCGCGCATGAGGTTCATCCACTGCATGTGGAGAACTGGCCGGATACCACCCACTACGAATTTCTTGCTGACGCGATGTGGAGCGACTACGCCTATGGGCGCAATGCTGTCTATCCGGAAGGCCATCACGGTAACGCCGTGCTTTCTCGTTTTCCTATCGAACACTATGAGAACCGTGACGTGTCCGTTGGCGGCAGTGAAAAACGCGGACTGCTCTATTGTCGTATTGTGCCGCCTGACATTGATCGGCCTGTGCATGTGATCTGTGTGCACCTGGGTTTGCGCGAAGCCCATCGTCAGGCACAGCTCACCATGCTGGCGGAGTGGGTAAATTCGCTGCCGGACAACGAACCGGTGGTGGTAGCCGGCGATTTTAACGACTGGCGGCAGCGGGCGAACCATCCGTTAAAAGTGCAGGCCGGACTGGAAGAGATCTTTACCCGCGCCCATGGCCGCCCTGCCCGCACTTTTCCGGTCAGCCTGCCGCTGTTACGTCTGGACCGTATCTATGTGAAAAATGCCAGTGTCAGTTCGCCCACAGCGCTGCCGCTGCGCAACTGGCGCCATTTATCCGACCATGCCCCTTTAAGTGCGGAGATCCACTTATGAAATGCACATGGAAAGAGGGTAATCGCATCCAGCTTCTCGAAAATGGCGAAAACTTTTATCCGGCGGTCTATGCCGCCATTGAGCAGGCACAGCAGAAAGTTATCCTCGAAACCTTTATCTGGTTTGAAGATGAGGTGGGTCGTGAGCTGCATGCGGTTTTACTCAAAGCCGCCGGTCGCGGCGTAAATATCGAAGTGTTGCTCGACGGCTATGGTTCGCCGGATCTCAGTGATGAGTTCGTCAATGCGCTGACCTCTGCGGGCGTTGTCTTCCGCTACTATGATCCCCGTCCACGGCTGTTTGGTATGCGAACCAACGTCTTTCGCCGCATGCACCGTAAAATCGTGGTCATCGATAACACGGTGGCATTTGTCGGCGGCATTAATTTTTCCGCTGAACATGTCACCAGCTACGGCCCCGAAGCCAAACAGGACTATGCTGTGCGGGTTGAGGGCCCGGTGGTGGCCGATATTTTGCAGTTCGAAGTGGAAAATCTGCCTGAAAACGCGCCGGTCAGACGCTGGTGGCAACGACGTCGCCATCAGGCAGAGGATAACCGCACGCCCGGTGAAGCCCAGGCGCTATTCGTCTGGCGCGATAACGATGATCACCGTGATGATATTGAACGCCATTACCTGAAAATGCTTGCCAATGCGAAGCGCGAAGTGATTATCGCCAATGCCTACTTCTTTCCCGGCTATCGCCTGCTGCATGCAATGAAAAACGCCGCTCGTCGGGGTGTACGAGTGAAGCTTATCGTACAAGGCGAGCCGGATATGCCGATCGTCAAAGTCGGTGCCGAGCTGCTCTATAACTATCTCCTGAAAGGCGGGGTACAGGTCTACGAATATCGCCGTCGTCCGCTGCATGGCAAAGTGGCGTTGATGGATGATCACTGGGCAACCGTCGGCTCGAGCAACCTGGACCCATTAAGCTTGTCGCTGAATCTGGAGGCCAACCTGATCATTCACGATCGTGAATTCAACCAGACGCTGCGCGACAACCTCAACGCGATTATCAGCAAAGATTGCCTGCGCGTAGACGAGTCGATGGCGCCGAAACGTACCTGGTGGAACCTCGCCAAGAGTGTGGTGGTGTTCCACTTCTTGCGCCATTTCCCTGCACTTGTTGGCTGGCTGCCCGCACATACGCCAAGGCTGGCCCAGGTGAAGCCCCCAGTCCAGCCGGAAATAGAGACTCAGGATCGCATCGCTTCTGAAAATTCGGGGGGAAAATCCTGATGGCGAAATCACATCCACGCTGGCGGCTGGCAAAAAAAGTTCTTACCTGGCTCTTTTTTATTGCAGTAGCGGTCCTGTTAGTGCTGTATGCGCAAAAGGTCAACTGGGATGATGTATGGAAGGTGATACACGACTATAACCGCCTGGTGCTGATGGGGGCTGCCGCGCTGGTCGTGGTCAGTTATCTGATCTATGGCTGCTATGACCTGCTGGGTCGCGCCTATTGCGGGCACAAACTGGCTAAACGCCAGGTGATGCTGGTGTCGTTTATCTGCTATGCCTTCAATCTGACGCTCAGCACCTGGGTGGGCGGGATCGGCATGCGTTATCGGCTTTACTCCCGCCTCGGGTTACCCAGCAGTACCATCACACGGATTTTCTCGCTCAGTATCACGACCAACTGGCTGGGTTATATTTTACTCGGCGGCATCATCTTCACGTTCGGCGTGGTGGACATCCCGGCGCACTGGTACATTTCCGATACGACATTGCGCATTATTGGCGTGGTGCTGTTGCTTTTTATCGCTTTCTATCTGTGGGCCTGTGGTTTTGCGAAACGTCGCCATTTCACGATTCGTGGGCAGAAGTTAGTGATCCCATCGTGGAAATTCGCCCTTGCCCAGATGGCTATTTCCAGCGCCAACTGGATAGCCATGGGGGTGATTATCTGGCTGCTGATGGGGCATCAGAGCAATTTCTTCTTCGTACTGGGCGTGTTACTGGTCAGCAGTATCGCCGGGGTGATTGTCCATATCCCGGCGGGAATTGGCGTACTGGAAGCCGTATTTCTGGCGCTGCTGGCCGGAGAGCATACGTCACAAGGCATTATTATCGCGGCCCTGCTGGCCTACCGCGTACTGTATTATTTTATCCCGCTTCTGCTGGCACTGATTGCCTATCTGATACTGGAAAGCCGGGCGAAGAAATTGCGAGCCAGGAATGAGAAGGCGATGGCAAAGGCTGATTAACGGGAGCGTATACCATCAATGACGCAGGTTACCAGACGTAGCAGTTCATACACCAGGTTCGCAATATTCAGCCAGACCCGCAATGCGCCATGGATGGCGCAGGCCTGTACCGTGGTAAATTCCTTCATGTAGAGTTCGCGGGCGGATATCTGGATCCGCGAACTACTACCCGCCGCCGTTAATCCGAACAGCAATACCATCACCACACAGCCAGCCCATTCCGGCGGACCATTGTGCAGCACGATATTGACCAGCGCTGTCACGCTAAGCCCCACCAGCAACATCAACAAATAGTAGCCACCACCGCTGATATTGCTGTCTGCGTAATGGGCGATAACCGCGCTGACAACGAACATCGCGCCAGTGACGCCAAGCGCTAAGGCTGTTCCCGCCAGCGAAAAGAGAGTGGCGAAAAGTAGCCCGGTCAGCAGGTTCATCAAAATGAGCCAGAACAGCGCTACCGGCGTACTAAAGCGCGCAAACAGGCAGTGAAGAATAAGGCCACTGATAAATAAGGCAATCATCAATACCACAATGGCCGGGCCGGGAATAAACCACTCCCGTACAACGGGAAGACGCAGCGCAAGCCAGGCGACACCGATACCCAGCACCATGCCCGCCGCCAGCCACAGGCAGACATTGACGAGGAGTTCTGTGGGTTTAATTTGCGCAGGCGAAAGCCAGCCAAAAGGTTTCATCTCTTCTCCCTGAGGTGAATAAGCAGAATCCGGGCCAGTGGATCCTTAGCCCGGACAGGGCCGCGCCGCATCCGGGATAAGAATTAACGACGGTTACCGAAAATACGCAGCAACATCAGGAACAGGTTGATAAAGTCGAGATAGAGCGTTAACGCCCCTAAAATCGAATATTTCCGCAGGTGCGCTTTATCATTCACATCAAGCTGTGTACCGATGTTTTTCAACTTTTGCGTGTCATAGGCGGTCAGGCCGACAAAAATAACCACTCCGATATAGGTTACCGCCCACATCAGCGTTTCACTTTTCAGCCAGAAGTTAACCAGGGAGGCCAGAATGATACCGATTAGCCCCATAAACAGCATGCTGCCAAGACCGCTCAGGTCGCGTTTGGTGGTATAGCCGTAAAGGCTCATCGAGCCGAACATCCCGGCGGTCACGACAAAAGTCGCCGCGATAGACTCGGCGGTGTAGGCATACAGAATGCCCGAGAGCGTCAGCCCGGTCAGGGCGGAATAGAGCATAAATAGCGTGGTCGCCATGGCCGCGCTGAGTTTGTGTATCAATCCGGAGAGCACAAAAACCAGCGCCAGTTGCGCGATGATCAGCCCAAAGAAGACCATCCGGCTGGAGTAGATAGCCATTAATACGGCTTCATTAAATACCGTATACCAGGCGATAAACGCCGTCAGCAACAGCCCACAGGTCATCCAGCCATAGACCTGCGCCATATAAATTTGCAAACCGGCGCGGGCAGGTGAAACGATAGAATCGGAACGCTGGAATCTGTCCATAATGACTCCTGAAAAAGTGGATACCCAGCTTCAAGATTAACACAATCCCGACTAAGCGTTACCAGCGTTGCGCCGCCTGTTTATCGTTATCGCGCGCCTCTACCCAGCGTTCACCCTGCGCCGTGGCTTCACGCTTCCAGAACGGCGCACGCGTCTTGAGGTAATCCATAATAAACTGCCCTGCTTCAAAGGCGCTGCTACGGTGTGCGCTGGTCACGCCGACAAAGACAATTTCATCGCCGGGCCAGAGTTCGCCCACACGATGAATCACCGTGACGTTACCCAGCGGCCAGCGCTCTCGCGCTTCGTCAACAATCCCCGCCAGCGTCTTTTCCGTCATTCCCGGATAGTGTTCAAGCGTCAGAGCACTGACATTATCGCCAAGGTTATGATTACGCACTTTGCCGGTAAAGGTCACCACCGCGCCATCTTCATCTCGCTCGCTAAGCCGTTGATACTCTTCGCCAACGCTAAACGGCGCATGGTCAACCACGATACGTGTCTGTGCCATCTTAGCCCCCGGTCACTGGCGGGAAAAAGGCCACTTCGTCGCCGTCGGCGAGGGGATTTTCAAGACTCACCAGCGTCTGGTTTACCGCCGCCAGCAGTTTGCCCTTTTCGAGCGCCAGCGCCCAACGATCGTTACGCGCGGCAAGATGCTGACGCACCGCTTCCACAGACGGAAACGTCTCATTGAGCGTTAATCGGTCACACCCGGTCAATTCACGCACTTGCGCGAAAAAAAGTACATTAATCATCTTTTTCTATCCTGAAATCGCCGGACTTACCGCCGCTTTTCGCCAGCAGGCGTACCGGGCCAATGATCATATCCTTCTGCACGGCTTTGCACATATCGTAAATTGTCAGTGCCGCCACCGACGCCGCCGTCAGCGCTTCCATTTCCACCCCGGTTTTCCCGCTCAGGCGGCAGAGCGATTCGATGCGAACCCGGTTATGCTCAGGCTGTGCCTGTAATTGCACTTCCACTTTGCTGAGCAACAGCGGGTGACACAGTGGGATTAAATCCCAGGTGCGTTTTGCCGCCTGAATGCCCGCAATACGCGCCGTGGCAAAGACATCACCTTTGTGATGGCTGCCGTCAATAATCATCGCCAGCGTTTGCGGTTGCATGGTCACGAACGCTTCGGCGCGGGCTTCCCGCACGGTTTCGGCTTTGGCAGAGACATCCACCATATGCGCTTCGCCATCGGCGTTAATATGGGTGAGTTGTGACATAAACTAGGGCTTAATGTGGGAGTGAAAATTACACGGGCGCGTGCGCGCATCAAGCTGCGGCGCAATGATATTGTCCCATGCGGTACGACAGGCTTTAGTGGAACCGGGCATCGCGAAAATCAGCGTCTTATTGGCGATCCCGGCTACTGCGCGTGATTGCAGCGTGGAGGTGCCAATTTCTTCGAAAGAGAGCATGCGGAACACCTCGCCGAACCCTTCCACTTCACGGTCAAATAGCGGCAATAAGGCTTCCGGCGCCTGATCGCCATCGGTAAAACCGGTGCCACCGTTAATCAGCACCACCTGGACGTCATCGCTGGCAATCCACACAGAGACCTGCGCGCGAATGGCATAGCGGTTCTCTTTGACAATGGCTTTCGCCACCACTTTATGTCCCGCCTCCAGCGCTGAGTCGCGCAGGAAATGCCCGGAAGTGTCATCCTCTTCGCCGCGACGGCTGGAAACAGTAAGAATCGCGATACGGGTAGGGATAAATTCAGTACTAACCTGACTCATTTCTTTTCTCCTTGCGGCCGTTATCCGCCAATGTAAGACAGATTTTGCGTAATGCCGGTGTTGCCCTGATGCAGAAAATGGGTCTGTTTTTTGTGCGCAAGGGACGCGGCAATGCGCGCTTCCAGCGCGGCCTGCTGATTGTCATCCTGTAGCAGATCGCGCAGATCTACCCCTCCGTCGCCAAACAGGCATAAATGCAGTTTTCCGACAGAAGAGACCCGTAGCCGATTACAACTGGCGCAAAAGTCTTTTTCATAGGGCATGATGAGACCAATCTCGCCGGCATAATCCGGATGGCAGAAAACCTGTGCAGGACCGTCACTGCGGCTGCGCAGCTTCTGTATCCAGCCGCGTTTAAGCAGTTCGCCGCGCAGCACATCGCCGGAGATATGGTGTTTTCGAAAGAGATCGCTGCCTTCACCGGTTTCCATGAGTTCAATAAAACGCAGTTGAATGGGGCGAGGTTTGATCCAGGAAAGAAAGGTGTCGAGCTGGTGATGATTGACGTCGCGCATCAGCACAGTATTGACTTTGACCTTCTCAAAGCCCGCGGCAAAAGCAGCATCGATACCGTCCATCACCTGCTTGAACTTATCCTGACCGGTAATCGCAAAAAATTGCCGCGCATCGAGGCTGTCGACGCTGACATTGATAGCCGTCAGTCCGGCATCACGCCAGTGCGCCACGTCCCGGGCCAGACGGTAACCATTAGTAGTGACCGCAAGCTGGCGGATAGCGTGGTTTTCTCGCACGGCGGCGATAATGTCGGTAAAGTCGCGACGCAGTGAAGGTTCACCACCGGTCAGACGAACTTTTTCGGTGCCCATAGCAGAAAACGCACGCGTAACGCGACGAATTTCCTCAAGGCTGAGAAAACCTTTATTGGTGACGCCCCCCGGCTTGTAGCCGTTGGGCAGGCAGTAAGTGCAACGGAAGTTGCATACGTCAGTGATCGACAAACGCAAGTAAAAGAACTTACGCGCGAACGGGTCAGTCAGTTGTGTGGCCATGTACACCTTTCCAAATACGGGAGATGCAGTCATTTCTTCCTGCACCCTGGTGGCTGATACCGGTGGTATCGCCACGGCCAAAGGACCCTATCGTCAGACTTAGGTACAGAGGCTAGAGTGTATGTTGTGCGTAACGAGATAAATTCGTTATGGCGATAGTAGCGCGAAGCGTTTTGTTTCGCCAACATCATTAACGCTGTATAAACTTTTATATAGCGACATGATCGTGCATTTTCATTACAGAGTACGTGAAAATCCCTTTTTTGCTTTGATATACGTCATTTTCCACCCTGCACAGCATCGTCATTAGGTGGTATTTAGGTTAACGTAGCGCGGTAATCATTTATAAGGAAGGTTTATGCGTAATCGCACTCTTGCGGATCTGGATCGCGTCGTTGCGCTTGGCGGTGGGCACGGTCTGGGCCGCGTGATGTCGGCTTTATCATCATTAGGCTCGCGGCTCACCGGCATTGTGACGACCACGGATAACGGCGGTTCCACCGGGCGAATTCGCCGCTCTGAGGGAGGGATTGCCTGGGGCGATATGCGCAACTGTTTAAATCAGCTTATTACTGAACCCAGCGTCGCTTCGGCGATGTTTGAGTATCGTTTCAGCGGTAATGGCGAACTTTCCGGCCATAACCTCGGAAATTTGATGTTAAAGGCGCTAGACCACCTTAGCGTGCGCCCTCTGGAGGCGATAAATCTTATTCGTAATCTGCTAAAAGTGGATGCTTTTCTTATCCCGATGTCTGAGCAGCCGGTTGATTTAATGGCAACAGACAACGAAGGCCATATGGTCTATGGCGAAGTGAATATCGACCTGCTGGAATCTCCGGTACAGGAACTGATGCTGTTCCCTAAAGTACACGCCACGCGGGAGGCCGTTCAGGCGATTGCCGAAGCGGATCTGATTTTAATTGGCCCGGGGAGTTTTTATACCAGCCTGTTGCCGTTACTGCTGCTGGAAGATCTTTCTCAGGCATTGCGCCGTACCCCCGCGCCAGTGGTCTATATCGGTAACCTCGGCAGAGAGCTGAGTGTGGCCGCAGCCAACCTGACGCTTAAGGATAAGCTGACAATCATGGAGCAGTATGTCGGTAAACCGATCATTGATGCCGTTATTGTTGGGCCAAAAGTGGATGTCTCTGCTGTCTCTGACCGGGTAGTTATTCAGGGGGTGCTGGAAGCCAGCGATATCCCTTACCGCCATGACAGACATTTGCTGCGTGAAGCGCTGGAAAAAGCGGTTCAGGCCCTGGGTTAATAGCGCTGCGAGTACGATTTGTGCTCGCGCCGTCACGTTTCCTTAATTTCTTAAGGTTGTCTTAAAGATTCTTGTTCAGAATAGTGATCCTGTCTTTGTCAGGATCGTTGTCATGCCTACTTTTCGTCTTTCCCGGCCGACCTTAAGCCGCCTGAGCTTTCTGATTTTATTTGCGCTCTATATCGCACTGATATTAAACATCGCATTTTATCGCCAGGCATTTAATTTATTGCCAGTGGACTCTTTGCATAACGCGCTGGTATTTGCCTCAATGCCTGTCGTGGCTTTCAGCGTTATCAATATTGTCTTAACCCTGGCCTCGTTTTTACGCCTGGACCGTCTGACGATCAGCCTCTTTGTTCTGGTCAGCGCGGCAGCGCAATATTTCATCATGAGCTTTGGCATTATTATCGACCGCTCAATGGTGACCAATATTCTGGATACCACGCCGGCTGAAAGTTTCGCCCTGCTATCACCTCGTATGATTGTGGTGCTGCTGTTTTCAGGCGTGTTAATGGTGCTTATCGCCTGGTGGATTAAAATCAAAGCGCCGGTCTCGACCTGGCGCAGTATTATCAGTCGCCTCGTTAGCATTGCGGTTTCTGCATTACTGATCGTTTTCGTTGCGCTGTTATTCTATAAAGATTACGCCTCACTATTTCGTAATAATAAAGAACTGGTTAAATCGCTCAGTCCATCAAACAGCATCACCGCAGGCTTATCCTGGTATAGCCATCATCGCATGGATAATTTACCGCTGGTGCGTATTGGCGAAGACGCACAACAAGGCGCGCAAATGCAAAATGGCCCGCGTAAAAACCTGACCATTTTGATCGTCGGCGAAACCTCGCGTGCCGCTAACTTTTCGCTGGGCGGTTATGCTCATGACACCAATCCGCGTTTAAAACAGGATAATGTGGTCTATTTCCCGAACACCACTTCTTGTGGTACGGCAACGGCCATTTCGGTGCCCTGTATGTTCTCCAACATGCCGCGCCAGAATTACGACGAAGAACTGGCCCATCATCAGGAAGGGCTGCTGGATATTATTCAGCGCGCAGGCATCCAGGTGTTGTGGAATGAAAACGACGGTGGCTGCAAAGGTGCCTGCGATCGGGTTCCTCATCAGGACGTGACTGCGCTGAATCTGCCAGGGTTATGTATTGACGGTGAATGCCAGGATGAAGCGTTATTTCATCAGCTCGAAGACTATATCAATAACCTGCAACATGACGGCGTCATTGTATTGCACACTATTGGTAGCCATGGGCCGACCTACTATAACCGCTACCCGGCGGCGTTTCGTAAATTTACCCCGACCTGCGATACCAGCCAAATTCAGACCTGTACGCAGGAACAACTGGTGAACACTTACGACAACACCATTTTGTATATTGATTATATTGTCGACAAAGCCATTAAATTACTGCAATCAAAACAGGATAAATTCACCACCAGCCTGGTCTATCTTTCTGACCATGGTGAATCGCTGGGTGAAGACGGGGTCTATTTACACGGTTTGCCTTATTCCATCGCCCCGGAAACACAAAAACATATCCCGATGCTTATTTGGCTGTCTGAGGATTATCAAAAGCGTTACGGCGTAGATAATCAGTGCCTGCAAAAAGAGGCACAGCAAAAGCACTTTTCGCAGGATAATCTCTTCTCGACCATGTTGGGTATGACAGGGGTCAGTACGAAGGAGTACCGTGCGCAAGATGATATTTTGACTGCCTGCCGTGGAGAGCCGAAATGAAAATTCTGGTCGTAGAAGACGATGCACTGTTATTACAGGGATTGATTCTGGCCATGCAAAGTGAAGGATACGCCTGCGATGGCGTATCCACCGCGCATGAAGCGGGCCTGAGTCTGGCAACCGGACACTACAGTCTGATGGTGCTTGATCTCGGCCTGCCGGATGAAGATGGCCTTCATTTCCTGGAGCGCGTCCGCCGCGAGAAGTTTACGCTGCCGGTATTGATTTTGACCGCCAGGGACACGCTCGCCGATCGTATTTCCGGGCTGGATACCGGCGCGGATGATTATCTGGTCAAGCCTTTTGCACTCGAAGAGCTTAACGCGCGTATTCGTGCCCTGCTGCGTCGCCACAATAATCAGGCGGACAGTGAATTAACGAATGGTAATTTGCGACTGAATTTGACCCGCCGTCAGGTATGGCTCAGCGAAGAGTTGCTGGAGCTTACGCCAAAAGAGTACGCGCTGCTGTCACGCCTGCTGATGAAAGTGGGCACGCCGGTGCACCGTGAAATCCTCTATAACGACATTTACAACTGGGATAACGAACCGGCCACTAATACGCTGGAAGTGCATATCCATAATCTGCGTGACAAAATCGGCAAATCGCGTATCCGCACCGTGCGCGGCTACGGGTATATGTTGATCCACGCCGATAAACAGGAATAAGCATGGCGATATTTCAGCTCAAGAACTGGTCGATGCGAAGCCGTTTGCTGCTCACCGTCGGAGCCATTCTGGTGGTTTGTCAACTGGTGAGCGTGTTCTGGCTATGGCATGAGAGCAAAGAGCAAGTCCAGCTCCTGGTGGAAAGCGCTATTCACAACCATAACAATCACAAACAGATCGAGCATGAAGTGCACGAAGCTGTCGCCAGTCTGCTGGTGCCGAGCCTGTTGATCATTGGCCTCGCCCTTCTGCTCTGTTTTAAGGCGTTGAAAACCATTACCCGCCCCCTGTCGGCATTACAGCGCGAGCTGGATGCGCGTACGCCGGGTAATCTTGAACCCATTGTGCTGGAAAATCCGGTACGTGAGGTGGAAGCCGTAGCCTCTGCAATCAATCAACTGGTTTCTCGTCTTACCGTTACCCTGGATCGCGAACGCCTGTTTACTGCCGACGTAGCTCATGAGTTACGCACGCCGCTGGCAGGTCTGCGCCTGCATCTGGAGTTAAT